>SLGR01000088.1 GCA_007136585.1 Candidatus Sumerlaeota bacterium
GTGGAAATGGTAAACTAAAATGCACCTAACGCGGCAAATAGAAATGCACCTTTTTGAAAACGAAACTGTTCTTTTTTGTTATGGTATAGATAAGATCAAATACCATAATAGGAGGACAGAAAAATGGTCAATAAGCTTATGTATAGAAAAATACAGAACTTTAAAAGAAGAGGATTCAGTAAAGCCGACATAATTCGGGAAACCGGATTAAACAAGCGGACCGTTGGCAAGTATTACGATATGTCTGAAAAGAAATATCACAAATATATCGATCGGACAAAATACCGGAATAAGATATATGAATATCTTAAGAAGGATATTCTCGAAATATATAAGAAAAACGGATTCCAGCAACTGGAAAAAGCAGCCGTTTATGATTGCCTGGAAGAGAAATATGACGTTATGCCTGGTAAGGAAAGAAGTTTCCGCTATTACATAACATACCTGATAGATACGGGGCAACTGAAACTGAACGGAAATAGACGGCAGTATCGTCCTGTAGAAGACCTGCCACATGGGCAGCAGATGCAGTTGGATTTTGGCGAATTCCGCACAAAAAGCGGACTAAAGTTATATATATTCGCTGCGGTTCTTTCAGCTAGCCGGTACAAATATTGTGCCCTGCAGGAAAAACCGTTTACAACCCTGAATTTAATAAATCATCTTCTGGATTGTTTTGAGTTCATGGGAGGTATGCCGGCGGAACTGGTAATAGATCAGGATAGTGTAATGGTGGTAAGCGAAAACAGCGGCGACATCATATACACAAAGGATTTCAAGCATTTCATCGACGAAATGAACCTAAAGATGTATGTCTGCCGAAAAAGCGATCCCGAAAGTAAAGGTAAGATAGAAAATCTGATTAAATTTATTAAGCGGAATTTCCTTAAGCTGAGGGATTTTGAAAGTATTGAAGAAGCGCAGGAGCGGCTCTTCAAATGGCTTTCACGAAGAGCAAACGGGAAAATCTCGTTAGCTACATACCGTATACCGCAAGAAGAATTCGCGGAAGAAAGAAAATATCTAAAACCGCTACGGAATTCGATATTCCGTAAAGAAGCTTCTGCGGGACGTGAAACCCGAAAGGTAGACGATCTTTGCCAAATATCGGTAAATTCCTGCAAATATCCAGTGCCTGACGATTACCGGGGCAAGGATGTAGAAATATTCCGGACAGAGGAGAAGCTGCTTGTTTATGATATCCGGACCGGAGAAAATATAGAAGAACATGATATTCGCCGTATTCCGGGAAGCAAGGTGCCTCACAGGGGCCGCTCTCACCGAAAAGAGTCAAATTTGCAGGAATTAAAAGAGAAATTAAAGGAGCTTTTTCCAATAGCCGGATGGAATGAGTTTGTGGACAGAAATTATGAGACATATTCACGATATTTCCGTGACCAGCATAACGAAGCCTTAAAGAAATTTTCCGGAGAGATACAGGCTGCAGTCATGGAGGAAGCCGTGAAATTTTGTCTGGAGAATCATACCTATACTATGGCCAATCTCTGGGACACATATCAATATTACAAAAAAGAGACGGAATTGACGGTAGCACAGCCCAAACTGAATTCAGAACCAGGTTTAAGGAATATCCCGGCGGAAAAAAGAAATATATCTGTCGAAAAACGGGATATATCGGAATACCGCGCTGCGGTAAACGCGTAAAGGCGCTATCGTTATGAAAAACCACAAACAGATAATCAGCTTACTGGAAAATTTAAAACTTAACGGAATAATTCAAAACCTGGATAATGAGTTGTCGGCAGCGGATGAAAAGAAAAAATCATATTTGAACTTTTTAAAATCGCTGCTTGATACAGAAATATCGTACAGGACGGAAAGAAGACTGCGCCGAAATCTTGCAGGCGCGCATTTCCCGGTAGAAAAGAAATTAGATGATTTTAAATTCGATCATGTTAACGGAATAACGAAATCTGACATGTCCAATCTTGAGGATTTTATTTGGTTGGACAATCATGTGAATCTTTTATTGTTTGGGCCTCCCGGATTAGGTAAAACCCATCTTGCGATAGCAATAGGATTTAAAGCAATTCAGGCCGGCTACACTGTCTGTTTTGAGAGAGTAACGAGCCTTGTTAAACTCTTAAAGACAGCGGATATTCAGAGAAGTGCGGGATTTAGAATGAACCGGATCCTCAAATCGGATCTGATAATCATAGACGAGATCGGCTACACGCCGATAGAAAGAAAGGAGGCAAATTTATTTTTCAATTTAATAAGTGAACTGTATGAAAAGGCGTCTGTAATCATTACCTCGAACAAAGGATTTGATGATTGGGCAGAAATGATGGGAGACGAGGTGATGACAGTGGCAATGCTGGACAGGCTGCTTCATCATTCCAAGGTATTTAATTTGAGCGGGAAGTCGTACCGGATTCAGAAAGAAAAGGAGGAGTAAGCCATTTTTTTGTTTTCTGAAAAAGGTGCATTTTTATTTGCCGCGCAAGGTGCATTTCCATTTGCCATTTGCACGTGGAGATCATAATTGAACTGCAAAAAGAAAACAAAATTACAAATACAAATCTATCTAATGAGCTTTTAAGAATTCGTGAATTAAGGTTAAAAAATGAAGCTTAAAAGTATTGAAATAGCAGGGATAAGGGGTATACAAAAAGACCTTAGCATTTCTTTCGATAATTCAAGGTCACTTTTGCTATATGGTGATAATGGAAGTGGAAAAAGTTCTATTACAGATGCAATAGAATGGTTTCTATATGACAAAATAAATCATCTGTCATCAGGAGAAATAGGAAAAACCTGGGTTGAAGCCTTGAGAAATATTATGCTTGATAATGATCAAAATGCGTATGTAGATCTCAAATTATCAGATAGCAAATATGATTCTAAAAGGATTTTAGGGTACAAGGGAAAAAAGGTATTAGATGAATACTCAAACACAACTGATGAATTTAATAAATATTGTGACGAGGTGAAAAAAGAAAGATTAATACTCA
>SLGR01000043.1 GCA_007136585.1 Candidatus Sumerlaeota bacterium
ACTCCGGGTATTTTTCAGAGAAGGCGGTAGTGGAAGATGCAGAGCGGGAAGAGATCCCGGAAACATTTATCCCGCGCCAGGGAGAACTTGATTATAGTGTTAAGTTCGAGTCTTACAATATAAACTCACTGATTTTAAGAGTAGAGGTTCCGGAGCCGGCTCTTCTTGTTCTGACAGACACCTATCACCCTGAGTGGAGAGCCAGAGTAAACGGGGTTGAGACCGAAATCTACCCGGTCAACCTCGCTTTCCGGGGTCTTTTTATAGAACCCGGAACTCATAAGGTGGAATTTATATATTCACCCAAAAGCTTCTACCTTCCTTTGATCTTTTCCGGATTGACACTGTCGGGTCTATTTTTTCTGCTGCTTCTGAATAAAAAATGTGATTAATATGCGGGAAACAGATACTTTCCAGACTAATACCATATCTCTTTCAATCTGCGTTCCCGCTTATAACGAAGAAAAGACCCTGCGGGAAGCGGTTGAGGATTTGCTCAGGCACCTGTCACCCCGCCTTCGCGCGATAGAGGTCATTATAGTAAATGACGGAAGCAGCGACCGCACATCACAGGCGGCGGATAAACTGGGTTCAGAAAAACCAGGGGTTATTAAAGTTATACATCACGGAAAAAACAGGGGGCTGGGGGCCTCTTACCGGAGTGCACTGACGGCGGCGGAAGGGGATTATTTTACCTGGTTTCCCGCAGACCACGAGGATTCGGCTGAGAGTTTCCTGAAATACCTCCCTCACCTTGAGGAAAACACTGTTATCACCTGCCATCACCGAGGGATGGATCCGCGCACGGAACTCAGAAAAACTGTTTCTTATGTGTACACTTGGCTTATTAACGCGGTCACGGGTTTAAGGTTGAAGTACTATAACGGTCTGGCGGTATATCCCAGGCGGTTTTTGGAGTCTGTCCCGGGTTTCTCCGGGGGCGTTCTTTTTCAGGCCGAGCTTCTTCTCAGGGCAAACCGGGCGGGATACAGGATAGTCGAGGTTCACGTGCCGCTTGGAAAACGCCTGCAGGGAAAATCAAAAATACTTGCCATGAACTCTTTTTTTTATCTTCTGCGGGATTTTTGCAGGTTAATTAAAATAAGTTATTCTTCCGGTGAGAATATTTAAGAGACCTTTCAGCATATCCGGTGTAGCGGCATTTCTCATTATAATTCTTGCCGGAGCAGTTATGCTGAGCCTCTGGAGCCGGAACCCGGAGTTTCGTACGCCGCAGGTCGGGGATTCCTATGTTGACGCCAACCAGTATATCCCGGGGATGAATTTTGCCAGGTTCGGGTTCAGAAATCTGAAGTTCACCGCTGATTACGCCGTGGGACCTGAAGAGTACCATCCCTTTTACTATACCCATTTTCCTCCCCTCTCGGATATAATAAACGGTGTATACCACAGACTGGGATTAAGCAGAGTTCCAGCGCAGCGCCTGCCGGGTATCCTCTGGACCCTCATAGGGTTTTTCTTCTTTTATAAACTGATCAAAGCGCTGGCCGGGGATGCGGTAGCCCTGGCCGGGCTCCTTGTAACGGTTAGTAACCCCTACCTGCTCTACTGGGGGGACAGCCTTTTTTCAAGTCACCAGTGGATGTTTGTTTTTGCTGGGCTGTATTTCCTTGTTTCCGATATCCGCCGCCCTTCAGGGCTTTCCCGGGGTTTGGGCTGGGCTGGGTTTTTCTGCGCCGCCTTCTCAAACTATGAGCTGATACCCTTTATGGTTTTATTTGCCGCCGGAGTAAAAATCTTAAAACTTGAGGAACTCTCGCTAAGGAAACTCCTCTTCTTTCTCTCGGCCCCGGCGGCGGCCTTTCTTCTCCGGAATGTACTTATCATATGGGCGCTTGGGTTTGAGTTCTGGCACAGGGATCTTGCGGCAATTTTTCTTAAGAGAAGCTACGGGCTGAGTTCTACTTTTGCGGATATATATGATAAATTCCCTGTAGTTATCTGGGACAGGTCCCCGGAGGTCCCGGAGGGGTACCTCCTGCTTCTTTACAGGAGGCTGGAAAACCTCTACGGTTACGGTTGGTCCGCCGCTGCGGTCCTTTTGTTATTTAAAAGTATCCGGAAAAGAGTCGCTTCCGCCTGCGGGTCTCCGGGTATTATACGCCTTGCAGCCCTTTTTCTTATTATGGGGTCTGCCTGGTTCTTTATATTCCCCCAGCACACCGCCACCCATTTTGCCGGCTCCACGCCGCTTCTGTTTTTCCCTTTTTCCGGGCTTCTCTGGGGGATCTTTATCGTTGGAATCTGGAGGGGCGCGGGAAACTTAAAGCTGCGTTTAGGAGGAGTTATGCTTATACTTGCCGCTCTCTCAATAGGCCGGCTTATAAATCACGTTCCTCACAGACCCTTCCCCGGGATAGAGTCTCTTCCGGCATTCGAGGGGAAGGTTTTTTCTACAAACGCCATCCCTTCTCTGGTTCAGTATTATACCGAAGCCCCCGCGGCATACTGTAATACAAAGAAGCGGTTCTCCGGGTTTCTTGAAGGGGATCATTACTTCCTTCTCAGGGATGACAGGATTCCTCACCCCGAACCTGAATACTTCTTTTCGGTGGACGGTTTTAAGAGCAGAGAGCTCTCGGATAGTTTTACTCTAGTGGAATCCGGGGTCCGGTATGAGATTTTCCGGCTCAGGGAGCCTTCCGGCGGAGGTAAAGACGGGGGGCAGGATGAGGAGTGAGATTCTGGAGGAAAACAGGAGCCTTAACCGGCGGGAAATGAGTGAAAAGAGAACCGTTCTTAAATCAATGCCGGGAGAGTTGGGCGTAGTTCTTACCACAAGGTGCAATATCAGGTGTATTATGTGCCCCGACGCGGGGAGGGCCTGGGAGCTTCCGGATAACATCATATCTCAGGTTACCGGGCTCTACCCTTACCTTGAATGTATCTACTGGCGCGGGGGAGAGGTTTTTCTTTATAAAAGGTTCCCTGAGCTTTTACGGGAGAGTCTC
>SLGR01000063.1 GCA_007136585.1 Candidatus Sumerlaeota bacterium
GTGAGATGGTTATGCCCGGGGATAATGTTGATATAGAAGGCGAGCTGATAGTCCCGATAGCGATGGAGAAGGGACTGAGGTTCGCTATCCGCGAGGGCGGCCATACCGTAGGGGCCGGCGTTGTAACCGAGATACTGGAATAGGTAAAGGGTAAAGGTAAAGGTTGATGCCCCAGGAACACAAGATAAGAATAAAACTTAAAGGCTACGATCACCGTATGCTTGACAGGTCGGTTAAGAGCATAGCCGATACTATAAAGAGAACCGGGTCCCGTATATCGGGCCCGATACTTCTTCCGACTAAGACTAAAAAGTATACGGTCATACGTTCGCCTCACGTGGATAAGAGGGGCATGGACCAGTTCGAGATGAGGATTCACAAAAGACTCATATATATTCATAACCCGACCCCGGTTACAGTGGACGAGCTGGGAAAACTTGAACTCCCGGCCGGAATAGACGTGGAGATAAAGGCCTGATGATTGAAGGGCTTCTTGGAAAGAAAATAGGGATGAGCAGGTGGTTTGCCCCCGATGGGGAGGCAATGGGCGTTACCCTGATAAAGTGCGGTCCCTGCTATGTTGTTGAGAGCGGCGGAGACGGATCTCTTCAGATTGCTTTTGACGAGGTGAAAGAGAAAAACCTTTCCAGGGCGGAGTCCGGGCATTTAAAGAAAAACGGGGTTCCGCCCATGAGACACCTGAGGGTTGTAAAATGGCTCGGAGATACAAACGAGGCCCCCGGTTCCGGGGATAAACTGGGTCCGGGTGTATTCAGTACGGGGGAGTATGTTGACCTGCAGGGAGTCTCAAAAGGTAAAGGTTTTACCGGTGTTGTAAAGAGATGGGGGTTCAGCGGCGGGCGTAAGACCCACGGCTCAACCACTCACAGGGAGCCCGGCGCTATAGGGGCCGGGAGTGACCCCAGCAGGGTCTGGCCTGGAAAAAAAATGGCCGGACGCTCCGGCGGAAAGACAGTTACTGTTTTCAATTTGGAGGTTGTGAATATTGACCCGGACGAGAATATTCTTGCGGTAAGAGGCGCAGTTCCGGGAGCAAACGGGTCTCTGGTCTTTATCAGGAGAACATTGAAAAAAAAGGTTTCATCGGCAGAGGGTAAAAAGCAATGAGAGCAATAAGACCTGAGTTACCGGATAGTCTGAAAGGGATAAAACCGCGGCGGGCTCTCTTTTATGAGGTCGCCGATGCCCAGCTTTCTGCGCGCCGCCAGTCTGCAGGTCATACAAAGACCCGGGATGAGGTTTCAGGAGGCGGGCGGAAACCGTGGAGGCAGAAGGGGACAGGAAGGGCCCGCTCAGGTTCCAGCAGGTCTCCGGTATGGACCGGGGGCGGTGTGACTTTCGGGCCCAGGAACGAGCGTGATTACAGGAAGAACCTGCCCAGGAAGAAAAGACAGAAGGCGGCCCTGGAAGCTGTTATCCAGCGTCTGAACGAAGATAATCTCAGGGTTGCTGATGAGTTAATGCCCGAGCAGCCCAAGACCAGGCTCGCGGCGGAGATTTTAAGTGAGATATTTCCCGGAAAGGAAGCTAAAACCCTTATACTTACAGAGGGAAGCGATGCCGGTATAAGGCGTGTATACGGAAATATACGAAACGTATCGGTAAAGCGGCGGCAGGATTTAAACCTACTTATGATTCTTTCGCATGAGAGGGTTCTTTTTACTTCCTCCGCATGGGATGGGTTTTTAAAGGAAAGGGCCGGGGGTAAGGAAGAATGAGCGAAAAACAGAGCGACTTTAACATAATACGCTCTCCCGTAATTACCGAGAAGGCTACGCGGGAAAGGATGAATTACAATAAATATGTTTTTAATGTTAACCCCAGGGCTAACAAGCAGCAGATAAAGAAGGCGGTTGAGAACCTTTTTCAGGTTACCGTGGTTTCCGTGCGGACGGTCAAATCTCCGGCAAAGCCAAAAAGGCTCGGAAGGTTTGAAGGGCACCGCCCGGCGGGAAAGAAGGCCCTGGTCACTCTTAAGGATGGCGACAGGATAAAACAGATGGAAGGTCCCTAAATGGCAGTAAAAAGATACAAACCATTATCCCCGGCCAGGCGTTTCAGTACGCGGGTTGACAAGGTTGAGATAACCCGCAAGTCTCCGGAGAAGTGTCTCACCGTTACAAAGAAGAAGACGGGGGGAAGGAACTCCTACGGCAGGATGACAGTTCGTCACCGGGGCGGCGGGAGCAAGAGGAAGTACAGGATCATAGATTTCAAGAGAAACCGCTCCGGCGAGGCCGAGGTTATCTCAATAGAGTACGATCCCAACAGGTCGGCCAATATAGCCCTGATTCAGTACGCGGACGGAACAAAATCCTATATACTTGCTCCCGAGGGGCTGCGTGTAGGGATGAAGGTTGAGAGTTCCGAGACCGCCCCCCTGAGAGACGGGAACGTGAGGCCCCTGGGGAAACTCCCCGAGGGAACTATTATACATAATATTGAACTCAACCCGGGCCAGGGCGGCAAACTGGTAAGAAGCGCCGGGGCAGGAGCTTCGGTAACGGCCAAAGAGGGAAAATACGTGCAGGTTAAGTTCCCCTCCGGGGAGGTAAGGCTGATAAACGCCCTTTGCAGGGCAACGGTCGGGCGTGTCGGAAATATGGATCACGAAAAGGTAAAACTCGGTTTCGCAGGAGCCAGTTATCACAGGGGAAGAAGGCCCCGGGTGAGGGGAACGGCAATGAACGCTGTGGATCACCCGCACGGCGGCGGACGCGGAAAGAGCAAGGGCGGAAACATACCCTCTACCCCCTGGGGGAAAATTTCAAAGGGTGTAAAGACCCGGAAGAAGAAAAAGCCGTCAGAGAGAATGATTATCCGGAGGAAGAAATAGATGTCGAGATCAGCCAAGAAGGGTCCTTACGTAAAGGAATCCCTTCTGAAAAAAATAAACAGGGCCCGGGAGGGTGGGGGAAAGAAGACGGCTCCCACCTATTCAA
>SLGR01000192.1 GCA_007136585.1 Candidatus Sumerlaeota bacterium
ACCCCAGAAAAAGAAATCCTTCCAAACCTCCGGATTCCCGTAAACCCGGGAAACAGAGGGGAAAGAAACCGGGCGGGCGCCTGAAAACAAAAAACCCCACCCTTGATATAGATGATACTGTCAGGGTTTCTGTAGAAAAAGTAAATGAGCTTATGAACCTGGTTGGCGAGATGGTTTTAAGCTGGCAGAAGTTTCAGAACTACTCAACTGATTTAAGGGTTGCCATAAGCAGCATTACCTCCTGCCAGATACCGGAAATAACCCAGAGACAGGATAGACTTAAGAACCTGTCAAAGGATTATAAGGAAAACACAAAAGTTCTGGATACCACTCTGAACCAGCTTCAGGATATCGTGATGGGAATAAGAATGCTTCCCGTATCCACGGTTTTCGCTCTTCTTCCCAGGGTCGTTCATGATGTGGCCCTTGAGTTTAATAAGAAAGTTGAAGTTGAGATAAAAGGAGAAGGGACCGAGATTGATAAAAGGATGATAGAGCATCTCAAAGATCCTCTTGTTCATATCATACGAAACGCCGTATACCACGGGATAGAGTCTCCTGAAGAGAGGAAGGAAAAAGGAAAACCCGAGACAGGAAAGATAATCCTCTCAGCTTATCAGCAGGGAGACCGGGTTTTTATTGAGGTTAAAGATGACGGGGGGGGGATAGACCCGGAAAAGATCAGAGAGGCTTCCGTAAAAAAAGGGTTTTTTGAAAGAAGTGAGGCCGAGAACCTGAGCCGGGATGAACTTCTTCAGCTGATATTTAATACGGGTTTCTCCAGCAGGGAGGAGGCTGACAGTATCTCGGGGCGCGGAGTAGGCCTGGATGTTGTAAAGAAAATTATAGAGGAAAACCTTGTGGGGCAGGTTATGATTGATACTGAGCCTGGGAAGGGTACGACTTTTACCCTGATACTTCCTCTTACGCTTCTTATTAACTCGGGCCTTCTGGCCGAAGTGGGAGACCAGACCTTTGTTTTCCTTGTAAATGCCGTTGAGACAGTGGCTTATATTCTTCCGGACGAGATAAAGTCTATGGAGGGGGAACCTGCCGTAAAAATACGCGATTATACGGTTCCCATCCTGCCTCTTGACGAGGTCCTGGGAATAAGGAATAACGGTTCCGGGGTTCTTCAGCAGGAGGAGATTCCCGTTATAGTAGTAAATTACGCCGGCCAGAAACTTGCTTTTGCCGTAAGCCGTCTTCTGAGGCAGAAAGATATTGTAATAAAAACTCTTCATCAGCCGGTGGGTAAACTCAAGAATGTGGCCGGTGTTACCATACTGGAAAACGGGCTTCCTACTGTTATCCTCCATATACCCGATCTTATAGAAGCCGCCAGGAAGAGAACTTTCTCAGCTTCCCGGGTTTCTACCGTACGGGAAAAAAAGGAAGAGACCGGTACAGAGAAAAAAAGGATAATGCTTGCCGAGGACTCAGCGACCACCCGGGATCTTGAAAAGAGCATACTGGAGTCTTCCGGATATCTGGTTGATGCCGAGTCTGACGGCGCGAAAGCCTATAAAAGACTTACAGGCAGTCCTGCTGATACTTACGACCTTGTCTTTACGGATGTGAATATGCCTAATATGGACGGGCACCAGCTATGCCGCAGGATAAGGCAGAATGAGCAAATCAGGCATCTGCCCATTGTAATAGTCTCCTCTCTTGACAGTGATAAGGATAAGAGGAAAGGGCTTGAAGCGGGAGCTGACGCATATATGACAAAGAGTGAGTTCAATCAGAAGGATATTGTGGGTATCATAGAAAGGTTGATAGGAACAGATGGCTAAGATAAAGCTGCTTATAGTGGATGATTCGGCTACCGTAAGGACCCTTATAAAGAAACTTCTCAGTAAGGAGAGCTCGATTGAAGTCGTGGGCTCAGCTGAGAACGGTAAGGAAGCTATAAAGAAAATTACCGAACTTAGGCCCGATATAGTCACAATGGATATAGAGATGCCCTTTATGGACGGGTTTAACACTATAAAATACATAATGAAAGAGGATCCCGTTCCTATCCTGGTCATAGCCCGGTCCGCGTTCAGCAAGGGGGAGGATTTTATTTTTAAGGCGATCGAACTGGGGGCCCTTGAGATACTTGAAAAACCGGACCTGTCAGACTGGAGCAAACTTGATAATTTCAGGAAGATTCTTATACGTGAGATAAAAAAACTGGCAAAGTCAGGGAGCGCACCGGTCTCCTTAGTTGAATCCGATTCTGAAGCTTCTGAAAAAAAACCTGTAGATGTAAAGTCAGAGCTGGATGAGAGCTGTAAGGCTTATGTCGGGGTAGCGGCTTCAACCGGGGCTCCGGGTATCCTTAAAAAAATTCTTGCTACTTTACCCGGGAATTTTCCTGGTTGTATTTTCGTGGTCCAGCATATATCCAGCGGGTTTACCAAGGATTTTATAAGGTGGCTTGACGCGGAATCTGAGCTTAGCGTAGTTGAGGCGCAGGCGGGTGAGCGGATAAGGGAGCATACTGTTTACGTGGCCCAGGAAGATAAGCATCTTACCGTAAATAAGCTTAAGCGGATAGAGCTTACGGAAGGGCCCAAGAATAACGGTTTCAGGCCTTCCGGGAATGTTCTTTTTGAATCCTTGGGCAGGGTTTTCGGGAAAAAAAGCATCGGGGTTATACTATCAGGTATGGGTCAGGACGGGGTAGACGGCCTTGGTGTTATAAAAAAATCCGGCGGAAAGGTAATAGCTCAGGATCCGGAACATTGTGTATTAAAAACAATGCCCAGCCGGGCAGTTAAAGCCGGGGTTGTGGATAAAATCGCTCATCCGGATAAGATAGCAGCTGAAATAATAAAATTTGCCGGAGGTAAATAAAATGGCTCTTTTCGGAAAAAGCAAACCCGTGATACTGGTTGTTGATGATTCTCCCACTGTGCTTGAGATGAATGCGAGTATCCTTAAAATACATTACAGGGTCGTAAAAGCTTCTTCCGGAAAGGAAGCCATAGAAAAGGCTATGAAGATCAAACCCGACCTGATCGTTCTTGATGCGATGATGCCGGAGCTTGACGGATGGGAGGTCTGCAAGATAATAAAGGAAAACTCCTCCACTCGGAAGACCAAGGTGATAATGTGTACGGGGGCTTCCAAGGGCAAGGAAGTGGAGAAGGCTTTTTCAATGGGGGCCGACAGTTACATAATAAAACCGGTTGTTCCGAATAAACTGCTTGAGAAGATAGAGAGCCTGCTTTAGGAACCTGCGCTTTATCTTTTTTCTTCAAGCCCCGCCTGGTAAGATTTTTAAACGGCTTATTATGAGCAGCAGGTAAATATAAGGGGTATAGATGAGAAAACTGCTGATTGTTGACGATGATGAGTTTACGCGAACATTGCTTAAAACGATCTTTAAAGACAGTTTTGATATAACCGAAGCGGAGAACGGACGCGACCTTGTGGTAAGGGCGCAGGAGGTAAGGCCGGATCTTATAATAACCGATATAGTTATGCCGGTCTTAAGCGGGTACCGCGCCGTAGGCAGGCTTGCGAGGGAGCCTGTATTCAGAAAAACAGCGGTAATTTTCACTTCTAGCGCCGTAAGCGACCATGATCTGTATGAAATGTATAAACCCCCCCAGATGGTTACCGGTTTTATAAATAAACCGTTTTCCCGGTCGGAAATAACCGCCCTTGCTGAGGAGCTCCTGGAGAAGACCAGTGATACCTCCGGGTGAAGATAAAGTTAAAATGGGGCTTAGCGGCAGCGAGGTTAAGCTTTTCAGGGAATATATATATGACTCTGCCGGCCTGCAGCTTAATAAAGACGACAGGATAGCAAAGGCTGTTGCTACGAGGATAACCGAACAGGGGTTCGTTAACCCCTATAATTACTTCAAGTACCTTAAATACCACCCTCAAGGGTCGGTTGAGCTCAGAAACCTTCTTACCCTGGTTACCATAAACGAGAGCTGTTTTTTCAGGAATGAACACCAGTACAAAGCCCTGCGGGAGATGGTGCTTCCGGATCTGCTTTGTAAAAAACTTCAGAGTTCTCCCCGGCCCAGTCTCTCGGTCTGGAGCGCCGGGTGTTCTTCGGGTGAAGAACCCTACTCCATAGCTGTAGAGATACTGGAAAAGGTTAATTTTTCCAGGCAGTTTGATATTGAGATACTGGGAACTGATGTGGATAAAGGGGTCCTGAAAGACGCCAAGAAGGCTTCCTATAATCTCTGGCGTCTCAGGAATGTAAGCCGTATTAGGCTTGAAAAATACTTTGACCGAGAGGGAAAAAAATATACTCTAAAACCTTCAGTCAGGCAGCTCTGCTCATTTGATTATAATAACCTGATGGACGAGCATTATCCCCAGAGTTTTTTCGGGAAATGGGATATTATATTCTGCCGCAACGTATTTATTTATTTTAACAGGGAAACCATTAAAAAAGTTCTTAAAAGGTTTGCTGAAATAATAAATGAGGGGGGGTATCTTTTCCTGGGGCATTCCGAGTCATTATACAGGATAACAGGTGAGTTTCAGCCTGTTCAGTACGGGAATGCTTTTATATACAAAAAAACAGCAGAAGGGGAAGAGGTCCTTCCGGTTCCGGAGCCTGTTGAGACGGTTCCGGGCAAAGAGAGTCAAGAAGTAAGAGTTATCAGCCCGGATGAAGAAGCGCGTGATGAACCTCTTGTTGAATTAGAGGAAAAAGAAAAGGAAGAAGAAGATAAGTTTGAGAAGGCCTATGAACTTTACATTAAGGAAAATTACGGCGAAGCCGGCGGGTTTATAGAAGAACACCTGGAAAAAACCCGGGATCTTGAGGGGCTGCTTCTTGCCGCAAAGATATTCACCGAGCAGAATAAGCTGGATAAAGCGCTTGAATATGCCTGCGAGGCTGTTGAAAAGGATTATCTGAACCCGTCCGGGTACTTTATAGCAGGTATAATAAACCAGGGTAAGAACGATTTGGATGAGGCGGAAAAACACCTCAAGAAAGCGCTTTACCTGCAGAGTGATTTCGGGCTTGCCCATTTCAGGCTTGCCGAGATATATGAGAAGAAAGAACAATATGATAAGGCCCTGGTCGGTTACAGAAACACACTTAAGGTTTTTGAGGGGATGCTTGAAGAGGAACCTCTTGAGCTTGGAGGCGGGTTTACCGTTAAAGCCCTGAGTGAGCTTGCCAGAAGCCGGATCAGAAAGCTCAAGGATACGGCCGGGAAGAATTAAATCTTGAAAATCAGGTTGACAAGGTTTAATATCTTAAGTTAATATTGACTGATGTGATGGCTCCGGGGAACGGGTGCAGAGGGAAATTAATTAAATGCGAATAATAGCGGTAATTAACCAGAAAGGCGGGGTGGGTAAGACAGTCACAGCGGTTAATATGGGGGCCTGCCTGGCTCTCCATAACAGGCGGGTTCTTATTGTAGATTTTGATCCGCAGGCTAACTCCTCGCTTCTTCTTGGCAGAAATACAAGCCTTGACGAGCCTTCCGTATACGATGTGATGGCGGGTAATATAAACCCGGAGGAGATCATTGAGGAAACGTCTACAAAGAATCTGTTCCTGATGCCGTCCAATCTCAATCTGGCTGAGGCCGAGATAGACATAGTGGAAAGACCCGGAAGAGAGATTATTCTTGCCGAACAACTTATTTCCTCAATTGACAGGGGTTCTGTTATAGCCGGGTTTGATTACATAATAATAGACTGTTCGCCTTCGCTCAGCATACTGACAGTAAATGCCCTGATGGCCGCCAGGGAGATTTTTATCCCTATGCAGATGACTTATTTCGCGCTTAAAGGGGCAGATCATCTTATAAATATTGTTGAACTGGTCAATGAAGAGCTTGAGCACCCGGTTAGCATAACCGGTGTTATACCTACATTCTTTGAAAAGGATCCCGGGGATTACGAAAAGGTTCTTGAAGAGGTGAAGGAACTTTTCGGCGGGGCTGTTTTTGAGACGGTCATTCATCGGAGCACCGCATATGATAAAGCTGCAGCGGCGCAGAAAACTGTCTTTGAAATTATGCCTGAATCCGACGCCAGCTGGGATTACAGGAACCTTACCCAGGAAGTTATCAAAATGGAACAGGAGGAAGAAGGAGACAGGGGCGAGAAAAAAGGGTTTTTAAGCAGTCTGTTTAAGAAAACGTACTGAGTATGAAAAGAGAAGATTTTAACAGGAAAATTCTGAAAAAAGGTCTGTTTAAGAATACGAGAAAAACCTCCGGAGAAGAGAAAACCCGTAAAGAAACACCTGCGGGTCCCTCAGCTATATCGGCGGAGAAAAGGGCCCCGGAAGGTATGAGGCAGCTTCCCGAGACTCTTCAGGTAGTTAAGTTCAGGCTTAACGAGTATGAGTTCGGGCTTGATATAAGCCAGATTGAAAAAGTCATATGGATGGTAGAGATAACAAAGGTTCCCAATGCCCCATCTATACTTGAGGGTATTATTGATCTGCAGGGAAGGATAATTCCGGTTATTGACCTTCATAAGGTACTGGGACTGGCATGGGGAGATTATAGAAAGGATACCCAGATTATAATCGCTACAACAGGAGATAAGGAGCTGGGCATTATAATAGATAAGATACAGCATGTCATTAACATAAACAGCAGGGATATCCTTATGCCTGATAAGAACGTCCCCCATAAAGAGATTCTCCTTGGTGTGGCCGAGACTTCCGGAGGGCTGATGCCCATACTGGATCTTGAGAAGGTGATTCCTCTTAACGAGGAGGAGCTTGAAAACCTGGTCTTTGATGAGAAGCAGAAAGCAAAGGGTATGCCTGCCGTTGAGGCTGAGAATGAGGAGTTAAGGAACCTTTTCCATAAGCGCGCACTGGATCTGGCGGAGAAAAGAGAGGTTAAGGAGGAGGATACTGAAAATTTCCTTGTTTTTGCCATTGAGAATGAATGGTATGCCCTGGATCTTACCAATATAAAGGAGGAACTGGTGCCGTTTTCAATAGTTCCGCTTCCTTCTGTTTCTTCCAGTGTTCTGGGGGTCATCAACCTCAGGGGGGATATTCTGGCCGTGGTTGATCTTAAGAGCCTCTTTGAGCTCTCCCGGGGGGAGGAGAAAAGCCCTAAATCCAGGTTCATAGTAATTGAGAAGGGAGACGCCAAGTTCTGCCTGGTAGTTGACAAGGTTGAGGAGATATACAACCTTCCTCTTAACTCTATAGAACCGCCTCTCTCAACTATAGAAGAGGTTAAAATGGGGTACTTAAAGGGCGAGATAAGCTATATGGATAAGCTGATAGGGCTGATAGACCTTGATAATATAATAAAAGCCGTCAGCGGCTCCGGAGAGGTTAGGGGCTTAAAATGAGCGGTACTTTGAAAAAGATAATGATAGTTGATGATTCTCCCAGTATAATCAAGTTCCTGGAAATGGTTCTGGGAAAGGAGCGGTATGCGGTAATCAGCTACGGTAACGGGCTTGACGCCGTGGATTCGGTTGAAGAAGAAAGCCCTGACCTTATAGTTATGGATATGAATATGCCAAAACTCGGCGGAATAGACGCCGCCAGGACCATAAAACAGAATATAAAGACATCCCACATTCCAATAATAATCATATCGGGACACGACCAGGAGGAAGAGGTCAGGAAGGCCCGTGAGGCCGGCGCTGATGATTTCCTGGTCAAACCGTATGCTCCCGAACAGCTGCTGGAGATAATTAAGGAAAAAATTGAGAGAGCGGATCGAAACTTACGGGATACTTGACACCGCGCATATTTTTTTGTATTCCAGTAATGACAAGACAAATGTATTTCATAGAAAAAACAATTATTCTCAGGAGTTTGCCATAATAAGACTTTTTTCGGGTATTTTAGGTGCCTGTATGACAAATCACTTTAAAACAAGGCAGCCCTTGGCTGAAACGGTTAGCGGAACTGCAGCTGCGCCGGAGTTCAGGCCTTTAGGGGGCTGCTTTCTCTATAATATGTCAGTAGTTGAGGATGCCGGAGGAGCCGGCCCGGTCTAAGCGGGCTGGCATTTGGGTAATTTAGGTAAGGAGTGTTGTGTATGTTTAAAAAGGTAATTTTACTTGCGCTTGTGCTGCCGGCTTTTATGCTATCGGGCGCATACGGTCTGGAGGAGCTTCTTTTTGAAGATTTTGAAGTAGTCTTCTCTGCCGCAAGGATGGAGCAGCCTATCGCGGAGTCTCCCGCTGCCATTACGGTCATAACCGAAGAGCAGATAAAGCAGTCGGGAGCAATGAGTATTCCCGAAGTGCTCCGCCAGGTGGTTGGGTTGAGCGTAATACAGGTGACGGTGGGCGAGTATCAGATCTCATCCAGAGGGTTTGACAAGATTCCAGGTAACAAAATGGCTTATCTTGTTGACGGTGTTCCTATGATCACTTATGCGGCTTATGACGCTCCTGTTTGGGATCTTCTTCCTATAACTGTAGAGGATATTTCAAGGATAGAGGTTATACGCGGCCCGGGGTCCTCTCTCTATGGGAGTAATGCTATGCTCGGAGTTATAAACGTCATTACAAAAGACCCGGCCGATACAACCGGCGGTTCTGTTGCTGCTTCAGCAGGAGAACTCGGTACATTAAGAGCTACGGCAAGGTATGGCGGAGTAACAGATAATTATAGCTACAGAGTTGGAGCCAATTATCTGGCTGCGGAAGAGTTTGGCCCCATGCCGATTTTAGGTGTGCTGACCGACCAGGAAATCGACACAGCTTCCGCAATGATGAAGTTGGATTACTACACCGGACCTGAATCAACACTGAGCCTTTTTACCGGGTACTCCCAGGGCGATGGCGCAGTTGCTTACGAGACTACCGGTTACATGAATACTTCGGATTTCATGAAGCTGGATTTCGGGATTGGGTATAATATGCCCGGCACTGATTTTAACCTCTATGTTAAGTACCTTGATATTGGCGCAGTGGAGCTTTTGGGAGCGGATATTCCATTTGAGGAACTTTATGCTCAGGCTGAGGTCAGGCGCACCGAGCGCATAGGTAATCATACCCTGATAGGTGGCATTGAATATTCTCACAATGCGGTGGAGACCGGTCTTTTTGACCGGGTTCCGGGAGAAAGCGACCAGGAGTCACTGGATGCTGTAGCGTTTTACCTGCAGGATGATTTCAGGGTTCTTGACCAGCTTCTCCTGAACGCTTCTATGAGGTATGATTATAACGAGATAGCCGAGGGGCATTTTACAACCAGGGCTTCCGCAATATACCTTCCGAATGATATGCACTCACTGCGGTTCACATACGGGACATCATACAGGAACCCCAACTTCATAGAGTACTTCTACGAAGCGAATATGCCTCATACCGAGGCCACTCTCCTTATGCTGCCTCCGCCGCCGGGTGAGACGCACTGGTATTACAGCGTTGACGGAAGAGAAGAGAATGACCCCGAGGTTGCGGAGTCCTACGAGCTCGGATACCGCGGGTCCCTTTCCGAAAACCTGGAACTTGGAGCAAATGTATTCTATATGAAGGTGAAGGACTTCACCGCCCTTCTTCCGACAGAATACTGGGATACCTCGTACCTTGTTCCTTTTATAGGCGCGGCTCCGGATGTTCCGAAAGTCATAAATCACATAAATACAGGTGAGGCGGAACAGTACGGCGGAGAGATTGAGCTCAGGTACCGGCTGACGGACTGGCTTGGAGGGTTTGTGAACTATACCTATCTTGAGCCTGAAGAAACCAAGCCTTTCATTGCCGAGAGGCTCTTGTGCACCGCGAGAAACCGGGCCAACGCCGGGGTCAATTTCTCTTTTGATAACGGATTGAGCGCAAACCTGCTTGTTCATTACTCAGATATGACCAGGTGGCCTCTTGCCGGGGCTGAAGAGTGGGGAGCCGGAGGAAAAGCAGACGCCTATACCATAGTTAATATGCGTATCGGGTATGAGCTTCCGGTAGGCGACAACCTGCTTGAACTCTCGGTACACGCCTTCAACCTGCTTGATGAAGAGCACTCGCAGTATCCTATAGAAAGCGCTCCGCTTACCAGGAAGGTTACAGGGACGGTGGCATACAGGTTCTAGTCTGAGAACTTAACCTGTTTTCAGCGGGGGGACCGTAAGAGAAATGCGGTCCCCCCGTTTTTTTTACCTGATAAGCGGTTTGACAAACCGGGTTTTTGCGGTATAATAATTCCGTAATTGAGAGTGCCCCCGTAGCTCAGCGGATAGAGCACCGGTTTCCTAAACCGGGTGTCGGATGTTCGATTCATCCCGGGGGTACCATTTTTTAATGTCCCTTGAAACCGAAAAAAAAACGTTTCAGCCCGTAAAAACCCTTCTCTTATCCGGAGGAGAGGTTCACGATCACGCCGGTTGCGCGGATGTGATTTCGGAAATACTCTGTGACTCCGGAAGATTTAGCGCCGATCACGTTAAAGACAGCATAAATGTATTTGACGGAGGGCTTTCAGATTACAGGCTCCTTGTTTTTTATTATACAGGGGGGTATCTGCCGGATAAACTTTCCCGGGGCCTGCTTGATTGGGTCGGAAGAGGCGGTGGGGTTGCCGGTATTCATTCCGCGGCGGATTCTTTCAGGGGCTCGGAGAGTTACAGGAAGATGCTGGGCGGTTATTTTCTCTCACACGAAAAGTACGGACCCTTTACTATCAGGATAACGGATAAACCCCATCCCGTAATCCGTGGTATTACGGGGCGGAGGTTCCTTGTGGTTGATGAGATGTACCGGACGGATTATATGGACGATAATCTTATTCTGGCTTACTCGTCAGGAAGATCGGGTGATCCGGCCCCGGCGGCCTGGGTAAGGAAATGGGGTAAGGGGAGGGTGTTCTGGCTGGGGCTGGGTCACGACCCTGCGGCTTGCCGGGATGAGCTCTTTGCAACTCTCCTTTTAAACGGATCTCTATGGGTTTCGGGGGAACTGGAGTAGATGATATTCGAGACCGCGCTTACGGCTGCGGTAATATTCCTGGTTTTATATATAGGGGTATATCTTGCGCGCCCGGGAGATCGTAAGAAAAAAAGGTTGAAAAAAAGATATTCTGAGCTTATGAGGCTCCCTCCCCCGGCGGCGAAGAAAGCCCTTGAACGCCAGGTGGAAAAACTTAAAGAAAGGTATCCCGGGAAACCCGGATCCTGGTACATTGAGAAAGCGGTCTTTGACCTGGAAAAAGACAGATACAGATGAGGAGAATAGAAGGAGGTTTAAGATGAAGGCGCATCCTTACGCGGTAGCCGGGCTCATAATGGGGATATTAAGTTATATACAGCTTCTGGGACTGGAGAAATCGGCAGCCGCCGTGCTTTTCGGTTACCTCGCCCTTAAAAAAACGGGAAAAGAGGAGGAGACTGAACCTGGGGGGAAGAAAATGGCCTATGCGGCGGTTATTCTTGGAGTAGCTTATGTTCTTCTGTTAGGGTACATTCTTTTTTTTCGCTCGCCCGTCCTGTTTCCCTAAATATTATCCGGAACTCCGGTCTCTCTTGCCGACCGCAAATATATTATTTTCCGGTTG
>SLGR01000103.1 GCA_007136585.1 Candidatus Sumerlaeota bacterium
AACCAGGGAAGAGGTTTCACCCATGTTTGAGCTCGGGCTGGGTTTTAACCCGCTTTTTACAGCTATCCAGAATATCTACCTTTACGGTGCCCTACACGGGCTTTCCAGGAAAGATATAGAAAGAAAACTTCCCGGCATAATAGAGTTTTCGGGACTGAAAGGGTTTATGCATGCTAAACTAAGAGAGTTTTCTTCGGGTATGAGACAGAGACTGGCTTTTGCAACTGTTATGCAGACTGCCCGGGGGATAATTATGGTTGATGAAGTTTTAGCAGTCGGAGATATCTCTTTTCAGAAAAAATGCCTTAACGCTTTCAGAGAGATATTAAACAGGGGTGATACAATTTTATATGTTTCTCATGATATAGGCAGTGTAAGACCCCTCTGTTCCCGCGCTCTCTATCTTAACAGGGGGCAGCAGAGAGGATACGGTCCGCTCCCTGAAATGGAATCACTGTATAATGAGGATCTGAGAGAAGGAAGAGCTTCATTGTAATAGTAGATACCCTCTCCATTAGCGGATAATCACGGTATTACGGTTGAAATTTCAGGGTAAAAAGATTAGAATACAGAAAATATGAAAATAAACCTTAAGTTAGGGATTTTTACAGCGGCGGTAATTATACTTGTCGTAGTAATGGTAAGTTACGGTGTTTTTCTTTACGAGAGAAGGACCCGTATTGATGAGATCAACCAGGAACAGAGATCTATCCTCCAGAGTTTTATCACTCTTTCCGAAGAAGCGCTCATCGTTCATGATGAAGTGCTGCTTCTAAATACAATGCAGGCGATTGAAAATACCTACCGAGGTGTGGAGTTTATAAACTTTTACAATCTTAATACCGAGAGGCTTCTTTTTACGGACAGGGAAGAAATAGACAAAGTGTATAATGTGATTGATATTCACGACACGTGGCAGGACGGGTATGAGTTCTCAGCCCCGGTTTATATCCTTGGGGAAAGAACAGGGATCGCCCAGATTGGTTTTTCACAAGGGTATTATGAAAACCGCATAGAAGAGTCCATCAGGAAAGCAAGGAACAATATAATGCTCATATCCCTGGGGGCCCTTCTTCTAGGAATAGTGCTTGCACTAGTTGTTTCGGGTACAATAACCAAACCCATAAGAAAGCTCACTGAGGGGGCCCGGTACATAGGGGAAGGGAAGCTCTCTACCAGAATTGAGATAAACTCTTCAGATGAGATCGGTGTCCTGGCTGACGAATTCAATGATATGGCCCTGAGATTGTTGGAGCTTGATAAGGCAAAAGATGATTTTGTAAACGCCGTTTCACATGAGCTCAGGACACCTCTTGCCGCCATTGAAGGCTATATTGACCTTCTTCTGGACAGAGGGGATGCGGTCCCTGAGGAGAAAAAAAAGAAAGCGCTTAAAATTATGAAGTCAAGTTCACAGAGACTCTCCCGTTTTATAAGCGACATTCTTGATATGGCAAAGATAAAAGCGGGGATGATGGATATTGATAAAAAACCCTGCGCGCTTAAGGATATTGTTGATAAGACCGTATCTCTCCTTGATTCAGTGGCACAGAATAAAGGTGTAAGGATAATAGTTGATATAAGCAGCGAAGTTCCTCCTGTTTTTGCAGATCCCGAAAGGATAAACCAGGTTCTTACCAATCTGATAGGGAATGCTCTGAAGTTTACTCCTAAGGACGGAACCATCACGGTAGCCGCAGAAAACTCCGAAAGCGGGTATATAAAAGCCTGGGTCAGGGATACCGGACCCGGGATACCCCAGGAAGACCTTACACGTATTTTCAGGCAGTTTGAACAGTCCGGGGATGCCCGTAACGTGGATGGCCCCAAGGGAACGGGGCTGGGCCTTGCCATAGCCCAGGGAATTGTTAATTCTCACGGGGGGAAAATATGGGTTGAGAGCAAACGAGGCGAAGGAGCCGCGTTTTTCTTCACTCTGCCGGTTGCCCGCAACCTGCGGGAGAGTACGTAGTGGGTTAAATAAAAAAAGATGATAGCAAAAATCAAGGTTTTAGTAGCCGACGATGACGATAACCTGAGGGAGCTTATACTTGATACTCTTGAGGGAGAAGGGTACAAGGTGGTTACCGCGCGGGACGGACGCGAAGCCCTGGAGAAAGTTTACTCAGAGAGCCCGGATATAATGATACTTGATGTAAATATGCCTTATATGACAGGGTTTGAGGTATGTGAGAAGATAAGGAACGATGTTCTTATGAGTAACCTTCCTATAATAATGCTTACTGTAATGGGTGCTGAGAAAGATGAGATAAAAGGCCTTAAAGCAGGCGTAAACGACTATCTGACAAAACCTTTTATGCCTTCTATTCTTATAGCCAGGATACGTTCTGTTCTTCAGCGCGTTAACCAGGGGGTAAGCGTAAATCCCCTAACCTATCTCCCGGGGAACATATCAATAATGAAAGTTCTTGAGGAGAAACTGCGCAGCAGGCAGCTTTTCGGGGTGCTGTACGTTGATCTTGATAATTTTAAAGCCTTCAATGATTATTACGGGTTTCAGGCAGGCGACGAGGTTATAAAAGAAACCGCTAGAATAATAATTTCAGCTGTAGGCGGCCAGAGCAGCGAGGAGAATTTTGTGGGCCATATAGGGGGCGATGATTTTATCGCAGTTATCCATGAGAGCAGAATAGAGTCTGTTTCCACCGAGATAATAAAGAAATTTGACAGTATGATAAAGAGGTTCTATGATGAGGAAGACAGAAAAAGAGGATACATCGTTACCGAAAACAGGCGCGGTGAAAGGGAGGAATATCCGATTATGACTGTTTCAATAGGCGCGGTTACTTCACGGATTAAACAGTTTAGTCATGTTGGGGAGATCTCAAAACTGGGTAGCGAACTTAAGAAATTCGCAAAAAAGCATGAGAAAAGCTGTTTTGTTATTGACAGAAGATCAGGTAAAAGATAATCATGAAGAAAAGAATACTTGTTATTGATGACGAAGAGTCCATAAGGAGCGTGGTCCGGGATTCTCTGGAGACCGAGGGGTACGCTGTTATTGAAGGAGAGAACAGTGAGGAGGCCATAAGGAAAGCTACTGAACTCAAGCCTGACCTTATGATACTTGATCTCGGTATCCCCACCATAGGAGGACTTGAAGTATGCCGGATACTGAGAAAGAGGGAGGAGACCGCGGGGCTTCCGATCATCATACTTACCGTGAGATCAAGGGAAGTTGATAAGGTGATAGGGCTGGAGATGGGAGCCGATGACTATATAACAAAGCCCTTTCACAGGAGAGAACTTATTGCGCGAGTCAAGGCTGTTATAAGAAGGGGGCGCCTCCAGGAAACCAACAGGAGGCTTTATGAATCAGGAGATATCATTCTTGACGCTGATGCCTACACGGTAAAGGTTTCAGGTAAACCGGTTGAACTGAGACCCAAGGAGTTTGACCTTCTCCAGATACTTCTTGAGAAAAAAGGGAGTGTGCTGAGCCGTGAGTTTCTCTGTGAGAGTGTTCTGGGGTACGAGTATTTCGGGTCTTCCAGAACAATAGACGCTCATCTCAAAAACCTCCGAAAAGCCCTGGGCCCCGCTGGAGATATCATTAAAACGGTCAGGGGAGTAGGGTACAAGGTTGAAGAAAAGAAAACTCAGTAACAGACTTGTCTGAGAAAAGCAGGTACGGCGGAAAGAAAGACGGCATGGGTTTCTACGAGCTCATGGTTGTCCCGCGTGATATATACACGCAGGTAATAGATGCCATAGAGCATAACAGAATGTCGGATTTCTACAGGCTTCTGGGAGTTACCCCTTCAGGTATCTCCCGGGAGGGTGCGGGTAATAGAATCCTTGTAATAGAGGATAAGTTAAAACTCGCCCAGGCCGTGAATGAGTCTCTATCACGCCGCGGGTTCGACGTAACCTATACTGCCGAGAAGAAAAAACTGCTTAATATTGAAGAAGAGGGTATAAACCTTATCATAATAGACCTTACTTTTCACGGGGCTGATGCCCTGAAACTCTGCCGGAGTCTGAGAGAGAATGAACATACCGCCCGGATACCGGTCATAATAATAAACGGTAAGAGCGAAGAAGATGATATTATAGCCGGTCTGGAAGCCGGGGCAGATGATTATATAGGAAAGGATTTTTCTCTTGGGGAGCTGGCCGCGCGGGTAAAGGCCGTCCTGAGGCGTTATAATTAAACTGTAATTACAGGAAGGGTACTAACGTATTACCGGTATCTGTCTCTTGCTGTCCACCCCAGGGGCTTTAATATGAACCGTATACACGCCTGAAGAGACAAAATTGCCAGAAAGGTTCCGGCAGTCCCAGGTAACGTAATCCATTCCCGGGGATGTGTCTTTTGAGGTTTCCCATATAAGCATACCGCGAGAGGTAAATATGCGTATCTCAGCCTTTCCGGGATGCTCGGCGTTAAAGAAGATCCTGGCCTGATCTCCCACATCAGGGTTTACGAATCCTTCGGCGCCACCCTGCACAAGAACCTGTTTTCTGTTAAGAGATATGTCTTTTCTTAAGAATTTACCGACACCTCTGTCGGTTCCGAACCATACCCCTCCATCTCTACTTGGTGTGAGAGCAAATACGTTATTAGAGGCCAGGCCGCTGTTTTGTGCGTTAAATTCAATCCAGGAAATCCCGTCATATTTGCCTACTCCGCTACTTGTGGCCACCCATATACTGCCTCTTGTATCTTGAGTGATAGCTCTTATTGTGTTTGATGGGAGTCCGTCTTCCACGTAATAGTTTTTAAGGTTGTCCATGGAGCCCCCGGATTCTTTTAAACTGAGACCGCTTGTAGTTCCAAACCAAAGATTTCCTGAGGAATCCTCAAAGATACTATTAATTCTGTTAGCTGGTAATGTTGTTTGGGAACCTTCTTCCCGCCTATAAGTTGTCCAGGTTTCAGCATCTCTATTAAACCTGGAAGCGCCCTTCTCGGTTCCTGCCCAAACCTCTCCCGAATCTGTTATCGTAATAGCAAATACATTGTTTTCCGGTAAACTTATGGTATCATCCGGATGGGGGTCTTCCTGAAAAGCTGTGTGTGTTCCGTTCTCAATCCTGTAAACCCCTTTGCCAACTGAGGCTAGCCATATGTAATCTTCTTCAATGGCGATATCTCTTATAGGGATATCTTGGGTAAGGAAAACGTAGGAGGATATAATTATACCATCTCCGAAACTGCTGATTATTCTATCGTGCAGACCAAACCATTTTTTATTTGCCCTGTCTACGGCTATGGAAAAAACAGTGCTACTGCTGTACTTATCGTAATTTTCCCAGGTCACTCCGTTATAAAGACTTATGCCTGAGTTGGTGCCTGCCCAAATAATACCTGAGAGATCCTCCAACAGGAAATTAACCGTGTTATCCGGAAGCCTGCTGTTAGAGGTGTTGTAATTTTCCCACGCTGTTCCGTGGAGTATACCTGTTGCGGCAAAAAAAACCAGGAAACTTAAAATTTTTAATTTACTGTTCATTCTTATAACTTATAGTGTATGTTATATACTATATACATTACCGCAGGGATGACCGGAGTACAGCCTTAAGTTCTTTTTTCTGCTGGAAACGGGAAATTGTTTCTGCATCTCTACTTACAATATAATATTATATAACTACATATCTAATGTCAACTTCAGGCATCTGTATAAGACTCATTGCGGGTTTCTAAAGAGTAAAATACGCTTTGCCTTCTGTTTTTAAAGTGGGTGGATAGTTTACCGTATTTTAAAGATATTTTACAATTGACTCCCGAATGCGCAGAGTAAAATTCTTTGACAATTAAAGATGAAAAAATGGAGTTTCGTTAAGATGCTTATTTCACTTTCCTTTCACATATCTTTCCCATTAATTTCATTTTCAGACTGTATACTAACCATGCGGAAAGATAAATTGAAATTGAAAAAAAGGAGGAAGAAGATGAAGCTTATGAAGAAGATTTTAGCGGGAGGTGCGGTTCTGGGGCTGCTTGCTTTAACTGCAGGAATGGAAGCAGAGTCAGGCGAGACGTCTTATGGCGGAGCCATACCCGGGTCCAACCTGGTAAGAAGCTATAATTACAGCGGAGGATTTCTCGTAGGCGTTTATGACGGCTCTTCAAACACCGAAACAATTTATTCAGCCGGCAAAATGATAAAACGGGTTCAGCGCGCTGATGACGGCGATATGACTGAGGACGCTGATGGAAATGCCGTGCCGGCAGAGGATGTTATAGTAACTGTGTATAATTATGAAAGAGGCTCCCTCCAGACTTCTGAAAACCTGCGTACTGGTGAGGTTACCCATTATGCCGGTTCCCAAGACAAGGCCTTATACACTATTAATAAGGAAGGAAAAAGGACGGAGGAGTATAATTATGACGATGCCGGTTTTCTCAGGAGTGTCGATGAGTTCGGCATGGTCGGGGAAGACGGTGAGGAGCAATATGCCCAGATAGGAAGAAGAACCTATGATTCACACGGCAGAGTTGACAAGGCGTATCAGCTTGAGGATCCCAGTGACGCCAACAGCGGACTAATTGAAACTTCACAGTACCATTATGAGGGAAATGCCCTTACCAAAGTTACGGGCAGGGTCTGGAACGAAGAGGATGAGAAGTGGATAGAAAACTCAACCACTTACTATGCCGGCGGGCGCCCGACTCATAGTGTAAATGCAGAAGACGGGCTTACCCAGAAATGGCATTATGACGGAACAAAGCTGGTCTATACAGAACAGTTTAACTTTGACGAGGATAAAGGTGCTCCGGTTGTAAATAGCAGAACCTATTTTGACAAACACGGCAGGCCGTCTGAGATGTGGGATGTGGAAGATGGAAAAGAGGTTGGCGGAGACGGCGGAATACCGAGACAGACCTGGCATTATAACGATACCAACTCAGAGATTACCACTTCGTATGTAGTGGAGCATAACGGTTCTAAAGAGAACAAGACGGCAACAGTAGGCCCGGGCGGTCTTATAAAAACCGTCTATAATCATAACTCGGCTACCCATGATGTTGAAGGCGGAACATGGCATATTTCAGCTCACGAGCACGTTACCTATTACCACTACAATGATGCTCAGGATACAATTCTTGAGAATTACAATGAGAGGTTTGAAGCTGACGCCCCTGCCGGTGGCGGTGGCGGCTGGGAACCCACAGTGGTAGGTATTCTGGAAGACCTCGTTGAGATAGACGGCAGCTGGTATGCTGTTGTTAATGCCGATGAGATAGACCTCTTTGACGGGGATGGTTTCCAGGCTGCCGATGGCGAGACTTTCTACGTGGCTGTTGACTCGGCGGCTGCCAGGGATCTCTCAGCCAGTGTAGGAGACAGGGTTCTTCTTGCCGGTGATGTAGCTCAGGATACCCAGGGGCATCTCTCAACTACGATGAACAGGGAGTACGGCGGCGGGTATGCCATAGGCGAAGAAAATATATCTTCCTACCTGCAGGCCAGGGAAGGGGCAAGTTGGTATAAGCAGGTTATGGATCATATGGCTCAGGTATGGAACAGTGTAGAACAGGAATTCGGTTCTTATTCTTCTTGGAGACAGGGTTTTGAGTTCTTAAGAGATTTTGTTTTCGGATAGGATTTTACCGGATAGTTCTGAGTCGAACGGAAGGGGCCAGGTTGAATTGACAGCCTGGCCTTTTCTGTGTTAGAATTTAATAAATAAAAGTAATGGTAATAATGCTGAAAAGCAGGAAGGGGAGGTGTGCTGAATGACTGAGAAAAAAAAACTGGTTCTGATAATTTCTTCAGTTGTGTTGTTTTTTATTGTAGTCGGGCCGATATTTGTGGCACGGTTTATGGAGGAAAGAATTGAAGGTGTAGGAGATATGCCAGGTACTTTTGTTAGAGTAAGAGGGACCGTTGATTCCGGTGAGAGAGGCAGTCTTATTCTTAGAGGGGATAATGACAGAAATTATCTACTGACAGGCTCTAAGACTCTGCTTATGAATAATTTAGTCGGGGATAACGTTGAGGTTTTCGGCAGAGTTCGTGAACCGTCGGAGTCAATGACTGTTGACGGGCAACCTGTTCGCTTTAATATTGAGGTAAGTGAATTTGACAGTGAATTGACAGAGGAAGTTATAGAATCCCGGTTGAGGGAAGAGGCTTCAGAGCAACGGGAGGCAACTCTCACAGGTATCGTAAGAATAGTGCATACTGATCGCAACCGGTTTCCCCTGGGGAGGCCTATTATAGAGCGAGATGACGGGGAAATTGTGTTTCTTCTGGTTCGAGCCTTATCTACAGTAAAGGAGTACGAAGAGGAGAGGGTCGTCCTTTCCGGCAGGTTCACGCAGCAGAGAGAAAGCTACCGGGGAGAGGACAGGCGTGTATTCTTTGTGGAAAGTATATCGGAAGCCTGGTAAGTTTTTTGGGTGTTCTCTTCTGTAAGTCCGGTTTTTTAAAAGTAATCGGCGCATTAGTTTTTTCTGTTCTTCCATTCGTTTTTTTAAGTTCAGAAAGTACCGCTGAATTAATTGAAGGCGAGGTTTATTTTCTTAAAGTTTCCGAGGCCCCCCTGTACGGCTCCCCAGGGGGTGAAAAGGCTGGCATGGTTTTACAGGAGGCTCCTTTAAGGGTAAGGGGTGAATATGAAGGCTGGGTTAATGTAAAGGTTAATTTATGGGTTGAAAAAGAACACCTTGCCGTTGAACGAAAATCCTCTTTGAGGCTCTTATCTTACGATAGAAAAACAACCCGGGAAGAAGATATTGATATAACCCTTACTCTTAAAAACTACGGGCAAGAAAAAATAACTATGTGGGATGGTCTTTTAACCCTGCGCAATGTAATTGAGGAGCCTCTCTTCAGGGTAAGGTTGAAGAATGAGAATGTGAGCATATCTCCCGGGGATGAGTATGAAATAACCGCGAGGCTAAGCAAGGAACAGGTCCGGGACCCGGAAGTTTTTGATTATTTAAGAAACTTTTCGAAAGATCTGATAATCCCCGACCTCCAGATCATAAGGGTAGAAACGCAAGAGTATTAGGACTATTTGTAAGCCGTTCCGGTTTAGTTCCGTCTTTGTAATTTGTGCTAATATTTAACCTTCCGCTTATTTTCAGCACTGACTGTTTTAGTAATCTGCGTTTTTTAGTATTTATTTCACATATATTTCACACTTATTTCTAATATATTTCATTTATATCCAGTATAATTTAAGTGAAACTTGAAGGATATTAGGTGCTAAAATGATACATGAAAAGATAAAAACTACGATTACAGCTATAAGCCGGGTAATTATAATTACATTGGCCTTAGGGATATTAGCTTTTTATTTATTCCCTGAAACAGTTTATTCCAGAAACGAGAGGGCTTATTCTTTCCTGCCTTCAAGAATATACAAGATGTCTGAAAGTATCTTTACCTGGTCGCAGAAAATGGTCGAGATAACTCCTACAAGGCCTATAGCCGTAACAGATAAAGAAGGGAATACAACTTTTGTCACAGCGGACGGTAACGCGGTGGTCAGGATAGATAATCAGGGGAACAAGACCTTTTCAATAGGAGGAAGATCAGCCCATTCAAGGGACAAGGAAGGGAATCTGACCAGGCGGTGGGAGAGGACACCGGGCTCAAACAGGGTAGCTGTTAAGAATGAGTTCGGAGAGGTTCTTGAGGAAGTGGAGTATGGTCTCGGAGGCAAGACCATAGCCCGGTATGATGAAAAGGGCAACCTTACCCAAAGTTATGAGTATGACAAGTACGGGAAAAATATTGTATCCGTGCTGGATGAAGTGACTCTGACAAGGACAGAGTATGACTCCAGCGGCAAACCGGTAAGAGAAGTAAACTTTGAAGGTTATGAAGTGGCAACTTACGAGTACGATAATAACGACCGGCTTAAATATCGGGAGAGTAACGGGCACAGGACTTTTTACGATGAAAAAGGGCTTATGACCAGGACCGAGGACCCGGAAGGCTTTATTACCAATACTTACAATTACGGTAAAGATGAAAACGGTTATTATTACCTCGAAACTGTTACAAATGAGATTACCGGAGATGTAACTTTATATGAAAACGGAAGGCCCAGTGAAGTACGGAATACCTCCGGGGGGGTTGTAAAAGATTACGAGTGGAGAGGGACGGTGCTTGTTTACACGGAAGATATGGAGTCTAATGAGATAACCTGGTATAAAAATGGCCGCCCGACTTTTACTACTTTCAAGGGAACATTAACAACGGAGTGGTTTTATAATGACGGCAACCTTGTAGGCACTTGGAATCCTGCTCAAGGAACTTTGACACTTTATTCACACGGAAGGGAAGCGGAATCTATTGAAGGTATCAAGGAAAGGCCCAACTTAAACAGCATATCCGCCCTTTATAGGGAACGCGGTTTAAGTATGTAAATTATGTGCAGGGTTCTTGTCATTGATGATGAAGAAATAGTAGCAGAGATGCTTGCCGATACCCTGGAAGTGCTGGGGTGCGAGGTTCAGGTGGCAAACTCCGGCAGGGAAGGGCTCTCCCGGGCCAGGAAGTTCCTCCCCGATGTGATAACCCTTGACCTTAAAATGCCCGGAATGGACGGGTTCAAAGTACTTGAACAATTGAAAAAGGATAGCCGAACAAGGGATATACCGGTTCTTATAGCTACCATAAACAAGAGAAAGGAGGTTATAGAGAGAGGTTACCTGCTTGGGGCCGCAAAGTACTTTATAAAACCCCTGTCAGCGGAATCTCTCAGGGAAACCATAGCTGCGTACGCAGCGGTATAAGGCTTCGTTTCACATAAATTTTACAAAAGATTTACTTCGGCTACATAGAAATTTCACAATTGGCCGGTTTACTGCATAGAAAATTTGCATGAATTTCATTATTATAAAGTAATATATATATAAGACTAAAGAAAATAAAATGCGTATTACAAAACAAAAAATAAAGACAGCAGTTACAGTGCCTTCGGCCCTGTCATTACTTTTTATATTTGTGCTAAGTTTTATCCAGCCCGCGGATACCGCGTTCAGTCTTTACCGTAATTTTCGTGACGCGGTATCAAACCCCTCAATGGTTCACATGAACATAGGCAGGGCTATGACCGGAGAAACGGGGAGCGCTTCTTCCGAGGAATCCGATGAGTGCGGGAACCTCTCGTGCAACCTGGTTTTCCTGACCGGCTCCGCCCGGAGCGTAACCCCGTCGCTTTCTTTCTCCGGGTTGAACTTTCTTTCCATCCCGGCGGCTTTAACGCTTATCTTTACAGCCTCGATTAAGAAACGCAATAATTCTCTGAGGGGCCGAATGCGGGCCTGTAAGGCGAGGTCTCTCAAATTTCTGGATCCGGTGGAGCAAAGCATACGCTCACGCGCCGACGAGTATGATATAAACCCCGTCAGGAACTTTCTCCGGGAGATTAAACCCGTGTTTTGCCAGGCGCAGAGCACGGGTTTTTTCTATGGGGTAAATGGAGAGGCGCTGTGAACTTCATAAACACCCTTCAGACGAAG
>SLGR01000137.1 GCA_007136585.1 Candidatus Sumerlaeota bacterium
GGTAACGTATAATCAATTGTGTAATTTTGCTTGAAAACAAAAAATGGGCTATTCTCCTAGTGGGAAAAAAAGGAGGAATAGCCCATGAGAAATGTAGCAAAAGAACTTGATGTAGACAAGTACTGTCAGGAAAGATGGTGTGAAGTAAAAGACGATTTCTGGGGTGATCTGAAGGCCAATACTGTAAGGGCACTGAAGACACTGCTGGAATCAAGCATGGAGGTGGAGATTCAGGATTTAGTCAGCGCTGGATACTGGGAGCGCAGCCAATATCGCAGAGGTTATCGTAACGGGTACTATCTCCGATGCCTGGATACCAGCATTGGAGAGATCTACGGCTTACGGATTCCGAGGCTGCGGGGTATCAAGATTAAGTATTCTATCATTCCAAAATACAAGCGCCGCGCCAAGGACGTTGACCAGATGGTCTTAAAGATGTTTTTAGCCGGTGTGTCGACCAGACGAGTGAAGGAAGTGCTTGAACCGATACTTGGAAAGAACAAAATAAGTGCTCAGACAGTATCGAACATATCCAGAAAGGTAGATGTTCTGGTTCAGGCATACCACGACAGGAAGTTAGAAGACAGGTACAAATATTTGATCTTCGACGGAGTTTACATAAGAACCAAGTCACCTCAGAAAAGCATGAAGAGATGCGTTCTGGTATGTTATGGAATCACTCACGATGACAAGAAGGAATTAATTGATTTTGAGTTGGCCGGTCATGGTGAAAGTGAAAATGCGTGGTCAAAATTCATGTCGAAACTGTATCACAGAGGATTGACGGGAGAAACTCTTAGTCTGGTTGTAATTGACGGAAACAAAGGGCTCAAAAACGCCGTAGAGCTTGTATTCCCCTTGGCAAAGATCCAGCGCTGCTGGGCGCATAAAATGCGGAACGTGTCTTCTAAATTGCCGAAGAAGTACCATGATGAGTGTATTAAGGATGCCAGGAAGATATATTATGCCAAAAGCAAAAGGGAAGCTTTGAGCGAGTTCAAGAGCTGGGCCAACAAATGGCGAGCCCTGGTTCCTAAAGCAGTGAAATGCATAGAAGATGATTACGAGAACCTGGTAGAATTTTTAGATGAGCCGGAAAACTACCATGTTAAAATCAGGACGACAAACTCAATAGAGAGGATGTTTCGGGAAGTAAGACGAAGAGTCCGGCCAATCAACTGTTTTGAAAATCGCTCGAGTGTCGAACGGATAATATTTTCAGTCTTCAATAGGTTCAACGGTATCTGGGAGAATGGAGCTCATTTCGAAATTACACAAAATACTTGACGTTACCGGTTTCCGTTCTTGTATTATCCGGAAATTTAAGTTCGGGGGAAATTGAAGAAAAGGGAAAAATCTCTGTCTGTATGGAGGGGTTCAGGAACGACCAGGGCGGGGTGGGGGTTCTTCTTTTTAGAGAAAGCGGAGGGTTCCCGGGAGATACGGAGCAGGCCTACAGGGTCTACTACAGCACGCTTGAGGCGGCGGACCACAGTATGGAGTTTGCTGATGTGGAGTTCGGCACTTACGCCGTAACGGCTTTTCATGACGAGAATATGAACCGCAGGCTTGATACAGGATGGTTCGGGGTTCCCCGGGAGGGGGTCGGGGTTTCGGGGAGGGTGCGGGGCATCTTTGGACCCCGGTTCGGGGACTCGGCTTTTTCAGTGGAAAAACCCACGGTTGCTGTAAATATTGAGATAAAATACCTAAGATAATAAAATGACCGATACTCTTAAAATACTTGTTTTCGTTATCCTTACGGGGCTCTGGCTCTCCGAATTTATATTTTTCTCTTCTCCAAAGAAAGAGTCTCTTGCGGGTAAAAAAAGTTTTTACCTGGTTCTTGCCGGAATTCTTGTTTCAATCCTGTTTTCTATAATAATGTTCTTAACTGAGACTGCTTTAATAACCGGGAGAAACGGAGCACTCCTGAGGGGGGTCTCACTGGTCTTATATGCTTTCGGGGTATTTCTGCGGTACTGGTCTTCACGGCTTCTTGGGGAGGATTTTTCAAGGAGTATCGCGGTCCGCAGGGACCAGGACCTTGTTTCCCGGGGCCCTTACAGGGTTCTGAGGCATCCGCTTTATACGGCTCTGATGATTATGGTGGTATCCGTCTCTCTTTTTCTTCAGAGCATCCCCGGCATTGTTTTTGCCTTAGTAGTAATGACGGCTGTCCTGGGGGTTAGGATTAAAGAGGAAGAAAGAATAATGGAGGAGCATTTAGGAGAAAGGTATATCCGCTGGAAAGAAAAACGTCAGCTTCTTATACCTTTTGTAATCTAAGTAACTATGAGTAAAAAAGCAATTGTGATAGGGGGCGGTCTGGGGGGCATCTCGGCGGCTGTAAGCCTCAGGAACGCCGGGTTTGAGGTTGAACTTTACGAGAAGAACGGGCACCTCGGAGGAAAACTCAACGTTCTCAAAAAAGACGGGTTCTCATTTGATCTGGGCCCTTCCATACTTACATTCCCCCATATATTTGAAGAACTCTTCAGGGGAGCCGGGAGGAAGATGGAGGATTATTTGAGTATAGTGGAGCCCGGGGTTCACTGGAGGTGTTTCTTTGAGGACGGGGAAAGAATAGACCTTCTTAAGGATCTGGAAAAGATAAAGCCGTCCAGCACCTGTATATCTGATAAGGATATTGAAGATCTCAGAAGTTTCCTGGAATATTCAGAGAAACTTTACAGTTCTGTAAAGAGCGGTTACTTTGAGCGGGGGACGGATACTTTTCTCCAGGCTGTAAGAACTTACGGGGTTCTTAAAAGCCTTTCAGGGTTTGATATTTTCTCCACAATGCACGAAGGGGTGAGAAGGCGCATAAAAAATGAACACCTCTGCCACGTTATTGATTTCTTTGTAAAGTACGTGGGCTCCTCCCCGTACAGGGCCCCGGCTGTGCTTAATATGATTCCTTACGGACAGTTTGAGTTCGGACTCTGGTATGTGGAAGGCGGTATGTATAACCTGGCTCTTGCCCTTAAGAAACTTATGGAGGATACAGGGGTAAAAATAAATTTAAATACGGAGATAAAAGAACTTAAGATTACAGACGGCAGGATAAGCGCAGCCGTTACTTCCGGAGGGGAAAAGATAAAAGGCGAGGTGTTTATCAGTAATATGGAGGTCATACCCGCATACCGGGCCCTTACCCGCGAACCGGAAAAGTTTATAAAAAAATATGATAAATTCGAACCGGCCTGCTCGGGACTGGTCATACATCTCGGGACAGATAAGGAGTTCCCCTCCCTGGCCCACCATAATTTCTTTTTCTCAGGCGATCCCGAAAAACATTTTGACGATGTCTTCGGGAAAAAAATACTACCCGGTGATCCTACGATATACCTTGTCGCCCCTAAGCGCACCGATAAGACGGTAGCCCCGGAAGGGTGCGATAATATAAAAATACTTCCCCATATACCGTACCTGCAGGATGAGCCTTTCTCGGAGGAGGATTATATGCTTCTCAGGGAAAGGGTTCTGGATAAACTTGAAAGGATGGGTTTGCAGGGGTTAAGGGGAAGCATTATCACCGAAGATATCTGGACCCCTGAGGATATTAAAAAGAATTATCTCTCCAACAGGGGGGCTATATACGGCGTGGTTTCGGATAAAAAGAAAAATACGGGGTTCAAGGCGCCAAAGAGAAGCGGTAAGTACCCCAACCTCTACTTTGTCGGGGGGAGCGTAAACCCCGGAGGTGGTATGCCTATGGTAACCTTATCCGGGCAGCAGGCTGCCGGGTTCATCAGGGAAGATAATGCTTGATAAGATAGTAAATTCCCAGAAAGAGTATTTCAAAAAAGGGAATACGAAAAATATAGGTTTCCGGATAGAGCAGCTTAAAAAACTCAGATCAGCGATCCTTAAAAACGAGACCGATATAATGAGGGCGATCCGCCTTGATCTGGGCAGGGCTGATACAGAGATATATACAAGCGAGATATATACTGTTATTTACGAGCTGGATCTTTTTATAAAAAACCTCAGGAAATGGGTCAGACCCGGAAAAATAAAAACACCCCTTGCTTTGAAACCGGGTAAAAGCAGGGTTTACCTGGAGCCCCTGGGGACGGTTTTAATACTGGCTCCCTGGAATTATCCTTTCCAGCTTTTATTTGCTCCTCTTACAGGGGCTATAGCTGCGGGAAACTGCGTTACGGTAAAACCATCGGAGGTATCCTCAAATACGGCAGGGGTGATATCCGGAATCATCAAGGAAACTTTTGAGCGCGGTTATATAGACTGTATTGAAGGCGGACCAGGTGAGGCGGAAGAGCTGACAAGGCAGGCTTTTGGCCATATCTTTTTTACAGGAAGCGCTGGGATAGGCCGGAGAGTTTTAAGAAACGCCGCCGAAAACCTCACCCCTGTAACTCTGGAGCTGGGGGGCAAATGCCCCTGTATAGTTACGGAAGAGGCGCCCTTGAGGAAAAGCGCAAGGAGGATAGCCTGGGGAAAATTCTTTAACGCCGGTCAGACCTGCCTGGCCCCGGATTATATTTTAGCCCATTCCTCAATTAAAGAAGAGCTGGTAAAAGAGTTAAGAGCCTCGGTAAAAGGTTTTTACGGGGGGGACCCTTCAAAGAGCAGCGATTACGGCAGGATAATAAACGAAAATCATTTTGATCGTCTGCTGAAACTTGTCCAGGGTAAAAATCCTGATAACTTCGGTTCTGACCGTGATAAACTATATATCTCTCCTGCGGTAATAGATAATATCTCCCGGGAAGATGATATTATGAGAGAGGAGATATTCGGGCCTCTCCTCCCGGTGCTTGAGTACGAAGAAATTGAAGAGGCAGCCGCTTATTTATCCTCCGGGCCCGCCCCTCTTAATATTTACCTTTTCACAGGGGATGAAGGGAAAAAGAGAGAGATAATAGAAAATACAAGTTCCGGGGCAGTTACAGTAAACGATGTGCTTATACAGGCTTTTTCCCCTTACCTTCCCTTTGGCGGAGTGGGAGAAAGCGGTATGGGAAAATACAGGGGAAGAACCTCTCTTTTGACTTTTTCAAACAGGAAAAGTTTAATGGAGAGAAGTTTTTTCGCGGATTTCAAGTACAGGTATCCTCCTTATAAAACTCCGCTGGATAAACTGAAGAAGTATCTGAAACTCTTGAGGTGAAAAAATGGAAAAGAAAAAGATCATAGTAGTAGGGGCGGGGCCCGGGGGGCTGACCGGCGGAATGATTTTAGCTCACCGGGGGGCCGAGGTGGAGATTTTTGAGAAAGAGGACCGCCCGGGAGGAAGAAATAGGGATATAACCCTGGGGGATTTCAAGTTTGACACTGGCCCCACTTTCCTGATGATGAAGTATGTCCTGGAGGAGATGTTCGAGGAGACGGGGCGCCGGGCATCGGATTACCTGGAGTTTGTAAAACTTGACCCCTTCTACAGGCTGCAGTTCCCGGATAAAAGGTTCTACCCCTCCGGAAATACTGAGAAGATGAAAGAGCAGATAGCAGAAGTCTTTCCCGGGAACGAAAAAGGGTTTGAGAAGTTCATGAAAAAAGAGGGGAAACGGTTTGAGAGCCTGATCCCGTGCCTTCAGAAGGATTACGCAAAACTCAGGGCTTTCCTGGACCCCATATTCCTGAAGGCCGCTCCCCGGCTCGCCGTGGGCAGAACTTTATACGAAAACCTGGGAAGATACTATGATTCAGAGGAACTTAAACTTGCTTTTACCTTCCAGTCAAAGTACCTCGGTATGTCCCCCTGGGACTGCCCCGCTCTTTTTACAATCCTCTCGTATATGGAGTACAAATACAGCATCTACCATGTTACGGGGGGGCTTAACATGATCTCAAAGGCGATGGAGAAGGTCTTTAAAGAAGAGGGGGGGAAGGTTCATTACAACTCGGAGGTAAAGAGGGTTATAACCGAGGAGAGGAAGGTAAGGGGGGTTGAGCTTTCCGGGGGAGAGAAGGTAATGGCGGATGAAGTGATAATAAACTCTGATTTCGGTTATACCGCCACAAACCTTCTGCCCCGGGAAAAACTTAAGAAATGGTCCCCGGAGAAACTTGAGAAGAAGAATTTTTCCTGCGGGACCTTTATGCTTTACCTGGGGCTGGGGAAAAAGTACGATACGGTTAACCATCACAATATTATCTTTGCCGATGATTACCGGGGTAACGTTGAGACGATGTTCAACGAACATAAAATGACGGATGATTTCTCATTTTATATTCAGAACCCCTCTGTCACCGATCCCACTCTTGCCCCCGAAGGAAAATCTGCGGTATACGTGCTTGTCCCTGTGCCCAATAACAGGAGCAAAATAGACTGGGGTAAGGAAGCTCCGGATTTCAGGGAGAGGGTAATAGAGAGGATAATCCAGAGGACAGAGATGAAAGATATACGGGAGCATATAGAGGCGGAAAAGATGATAACGCCCAGAGAGTGGGAGGATGAGTATAACGTCTATATAGCAGCCGAGTTCAACCTGGGCCACGACCTGAACCAGATGCTCTATTTCCGCCCCCATAATAAGTTTGAGGAACTTGATAACCTTTACCTGACGGGGGGAGGGACCCACCCGGGGAGCGGACTCCCGACAATATACGAATCAGGCAGGATCAGCGCCAACCTTATCTCCAGGAAATACGGGCTCCCTTATAAAAAGCCGTCGTTTGACCCAAAAAAGATTCTTGAAAACGCATAATACAGAACCCGTCATAGTATGCAGCAAGTGCCTGGGGTTTGCCGCCTGCCGGTATAACGGGGAAATAATCCCCGCCCCCTACATAGAAAAGCTGGGTAAATTCTGCCGGATAATAACGGTATGCCCGGAAGTTTCAATAGGGCTGCCGGTTCCCAGAAAACCCCTGCGCCTTGTAAAAGTAAAAGATAAACTAAACCTTATACAATCCGAGACAGAGATAGACTGGACAGATAAAATGGAAAAGTTTTCCCGGGAATTCCTGGATAACCTGGGCGAGGCGCACGGTTTTATACTCAAGTACAAGTCGCCCTCGTGCGGGATGCTGGCGGCAAAATATTACTCTTCAATGGAGAAGGGAAGTGTCGCTGGAAAAGGTCCGGGGCTTTTCGGAAAAGCCGTAAAAGAACGCTTCCCCGGACACCCGGCCGAGACGGAAACCAGGCTGACAAACTTTTCCATAAGGGAGCATTTTCTTTTAAAGCTTTTTACCCTGGCCCGGTTCTCTGAAGTAAGAAAGAGCGGGAAACCAAAGGATCTTATAGATTTTCACTCGGAAAACAAGCTTCTTCTTCTTGCCTACCACCAGGAAAATATGAGGAAAATGGGGAAAATCATAGCGGCTCAGAAACAAAACGGGATAAAAGAAACAATTGAACTGTACGAGGAGCTCCTTATAAAATCTTTTAAGACCGGGGCCTCGCATAATTCGCATATAAATGTCATTGAGCATGCTGCCGGGTATTTCTCAGAAGAGATTAAAAAATCCGAGAGAGAGTATATTGAGGGACTGAAATCGGATTACAGGGGTAACAGGGCCCCCCTGAGCGCGCTCAGGTCGGTCATATGTTCTTATATAGTAAGGTTTGATATAGAGTACCTTAAGCGGCAGAGTTACTTTAACCCCTACCCTGACGGACTTGTTGAGGTAAGTGATTCCGGGAAGGGCAGGGACCTCAGGCATATATGAGTATCTGAACCCCGGGGGTGAGTATCGGAAAATTAAGAAAAACGGCGGTTTTGCTCTTTCTTGCAGCGGCTTTTCCCCGGGGATTATTCCCCGGTGATATTGACTGGATATCCGCTCATAATAAAGTTTACCGGTATCCGGAGAGAGATTTTTCCAGGGTTGGCTCCGATCCGGGTAAAGAAGAATATTACAAGGCGGCGGTATACCTTCTTACTGCCGGTAAAGAAAGCAAGGCCGCCGGGTTTTTCCGTAAAATACTGGAGCTTTCCGAGGACTCCCCGGAGGGGTTATGGGGAGTGGGAGAGTTAAAGAGAAGAGAGCGGCTTACGGAAGAGAGCATAGAGATCCTTGACTCTGTACTCGGATTAAACCCTTCTTTTGTCCCCGCGAAAATAAGCAGGGCGTATATCTATTTTGAAGAAGGGAGTTACGGGGAGGCGATAAGCCTGGTCTCGGAAGTTCTGGAAGAAGAGGATAATACAGATACGGCAAATTTAATCAGGGCTCATCTTATTGCCGGAGGAGCAATGGGTATGCAGGCCCGGGACTCTTTTTTTATCGGAAAAATCTCAAGAGGCCTTGCCGCCCGCAGGCATCTTGCGGAGGCGGGAAAGATAGACCCGGATTTCCCGGAGTTCCTCTTTGCCCGGGGGAGCTACTACCTTGAAGCTCCCCGTATAGCAGGGGGCGATATTGAGAAGGCCCGTAAATACCTGATGAGGGCTCTTGAGAAACTCCCCGGTTCCGCGGATATACACGCCAGGCTGGCTCAGCTTTATCTTAAAAAGGGGGAAACGGATAAATATTACGAGTACCTGGAAAGGGCCCTGGAGATCGATCCCAGGAATACCCTGGCAGAGAAGCTCAGGGAAGCGGGGGAGGCGCTTTATGAGTAGAACCCCGTCTTTGGCAGTAAGGTATTTAAAGGTGGCCCGGGCAGACTTTTTTATAAGTTCTATACTTCCGGTTATGATCGCCTCCTCGGCGGCTCTTTATTTTTCCGCTCCCTTAAGGGGTTCTCTTCTGCCCCTGGTATTGGTGGGGGTGGTATCCCTGCACGCCATGGTAAACCTTACAAACGAGTATAACGATTATAAGAGGGGAGTGGATTTAAGGAGCGGAAATTCTCCTCATCTGATAGCCTCTTCCCAGGTAACCCCCCGTGAGGCGGCGGTACTGGCTTATATTTCCTTCGGGGTAAGTTTTGCCGTACTTTTAATACTTGCGTATTTCAGGGGGTGGTTATTGCTTTTCATAGGGCTCTTTGGAATAGCAGCCGGGTATTCCTATACAGGCCCTCCCCTGGCCTATAAATACAGGAGCCTGGGAGATATTATGATCTTTTTATTTATGGGCCCCTTTCTTGTCCTGGGAGCCTATTATGCCTTAACAGGAGAGATATCCTTAAACCCGGTTATCGCTTCTTTCCCCCAGGGGCTTCTTATCGCGGCGGTCCTTAACTCCAATAATATAAGGGATATAAATGAAGACAGGAGCGCGGGTATAAGAACCCTGCCGATGCTGATAGAAATAAAAAAAGCTTCGGGACTTTACTCCTTTACCCTCTTCATAAGTTTCGGGTGGGTTGTTTTTTGGGTCCTGGCGGGGGTTTTTCCTGTTTATTCGCTTGCGGTTCTGGTATGTGCCCCCCGGGCAGTCTCTGCCGCCGGAAGGCTTAGAAGACTTAAAGAAACTGAGCTTGAGAATATTGATTTTATAACTTTAAAAATATACCTGGGGGTAAATACCCTGCTTGCATCATCCTTTATTGCAGGGGTATTCTTATGAACCCCGGGATCGTAGAAGAGATAAAGAAGGAGCTTATCCGCGCCCGGGACGGGTATATCAAGCAGATCGGGCGCGAGTATGAACTTAAGGAGAAACATCCTGTCTTTTACGACGCGGCAAAGGAGTTTTTAGGGCGCCCCGGAAAGATGGTTAGGCCGGTTATCTTTGCCCTTTCCTACATGCTCTACTCCGGGAACCCTCCCGGAAGGGATTTATACCGCTCCGCCCTGGGGTTTGAGCTGCTTCATAACTGCGCGGTCATACACGATGATATAATAGACAACTCGGAAAAGCGCCGCGGCGGACCGGCGATGCACAGGCTTTTGAAGAATTCCGGTAAGGGAAACAGCGGAAAGAGGGGGGAGGAGCTTGCGATTGTTGCCGGAGATATACTCTACGCCCTGGGGATAAAGCTTTTTATGGAGATAAACTCCGTTCCTGCCAGGAAAGAGAAAGCCCTTGATAAGGTTCTTGACACTGCCGTTAAAACGGGGCTGGGAGAGTTTGAAGAAATGCTCCTGGATAAAGCGGATATCAGGGATATAAAAAAAAAGGATATCCTGAGGGTATATGATTACAAATCGGCCTGTTATACAGTAAGCGGCCCGCTTCAGACAGGCGCTATCCTGGGAGGAGCCTCAAAAAGACAGGTCGGGAACCTTGGGTCTTTAGGAAATTGCATAGGCAGGGCCTTCCAGATAAAGGATGATATCCTGGACCTTTATGAGAGCGGCAAATCAAGGGAGCGCTTTGAAGATATAAGGAAGAAGAGAAAAACCATCCTTATGTTCTACGCTTATATGAACGCCTCTCCCGGAGAAAGAGAGGAGATTGAGGGGTTTTTGAGTAAAAAGGCTCCCGGGGGTTCTGAGGTTGAGAGAATCAGCCGTATATTCAGGGAAACAGGAAGTGTCGAAGCGGCCGCTCTGGATATCAGAAGCTCTCTCACAGAGGCCGAGAAACTGATTGAAGGGCTCAGTATAGGAAAGGGGGGGAAACGTCTCCTGGGCGGTTACTCTCTGGAGTTGGTAAGTCTGAAGGGTCTGAGCCTGTAACTTTCCCACCCGCCCCGGGTTTCCGGGTATTTTAAGTCTATACTATTCTTGACAACGGTAATCCGTTAAGGTATTATTTAGTTATTATGCGAAATAAACAAACATTTGAAATGCGGGACGCGGTAAAGACTGCCGGGGCTCTTTCAGATATAAGCCGTATGCGTATGGTGGCGGCTCTTATGCACTGCGAGGAGCTCTGCGTCTGCCAGCTTACCGCGCTTCTCGGATTCGCGGCTTCTACGGTCTCGCGGCATATAGGGCTCCTTCAGGATGCCGGGGTGGTAAAATCCCGTAAGGATGGGCGCTGGGTTTATTACAGGTTATCGGACGGGATCCCTTCTTATCTGAGAGAATGGTTCATTGAAGAGGTTTATGAGACCGGCCGGGCCGAGTCCGACAGGGAAAAACTTAAGGAGATACTCTCCCGCGACCCGGCTGAGCTATGCGCAGGTTTAAGGAGAAGTAAATGACCGGGGAAAAAATAAGGGTGCTCTTTCTGTGTACGGGGAACTCCTGCCGTAGCCAGATGGCCGAAGGCTGGGCAAAACATCTTAAATCAGAGAGTATCGAGGCCTTCTCCGCCGGGTTTGAGGCCCGCGGGCTGGACCCTGATGCTGTAAAGGTGATGGCGGAGGAGGGGGTTGATATTTCCGGGCAGAGTTCTAAAAAAATTTCCGGGGTTAACGGGATTGATTTTGATTACGCGGTTACAGTCTGCA
>SLGR01000020.1 GCA_007136585.1 Candidatus Sumerlaeota bacterium
TACAGGAAGGTATCTCGGGTTTGTTGTCATTAAGACTATTAAAGTTGAATGGAGAGTGGGACGATTACTGGAAAGCGAAAGGGGTTCCTTTATAAAGTGCCCCTAAGTTTTTCTTGCTTCGCCAGGCTGGAGGGAACTTGACAGGAACCTGTAAAAAGGTAATATAAAAGCGTTATGATGGTAATTGTAAATTCAGAAGAATACAGTACGGACAGGGTGACGGGATGGTGGTGGCCTATGTAGGGAGCGCCCTCTCTGTTCATCTGTACTGGGGCGTTCTCCCGCGGGAGTGGCCCCGTTTTTTTTTACGGGTCCTGAACGGCCCGTTTTTTTTTATGAAAAAGTATTTATAAAAGTGTAAAGAGGAAAAGATATGAACCGGGATATACGACTTTTAACAAGCAGGGTTATAGCAGACCATATTACCCCTGTTTCCGTATACGCGGCGCTGGGCGGGGATCCGTACTCGTTCCTGCTTGAGAGCGTGGAGAAAGGAAAGAACGGGCGGTACTCTTTTATAGGGTTCAACCCCCGCAGGATCTATGAGCTCCACAGCGGAAGCGCCAGGATACTTAAGAAAAACAAAGAAGGAGATTATATTCAGGAGAAGGAGGTTAAGACTTCCGACCCCGTTGAGTACCTGGGGGGCGTACAGGAAAGATACACCCTGGAGAAACCGCCGCAAATGCCGCCTTTCTGCGGGGGGCTTGTCGGGTATGCCTCGTACGAGACCCTGGGTTCCTGGGAGAAAATAAGTTTCCCGGAGCCTTCCCCTGACGATCCCCCTCTCGGGATATTTATGTTCGTGGATGAACTCGTGGCTTTTGATCACCTGTTTAATACCGCTCAGGTTATAAAAGCGGTTGTGGAGGGCGAGGCGGAAGCAGCCCGCAGAAGACTCGATGAGATAACCCGGAGCCTTAATAATATCCCTCCGCTTGAGGGTATATCTCTGGATATAACCAGACAGCCGGATGGCGGTTTTATATCAAATTTCAGCAGGGAAAGTTTTATGGAAGCTGTAGAGAGCGTGAAGGAGAAGATAATCTCCGGAGAGATAATCCAGGGGGTCCTTTCCCAGCGTCTTGAGGCCCCGGCCCCTTCCAAACCCCTTAACTGCTACAGGGCGCTGAGGGTTATAAACCCTTCTCCGTATATGTTCTATTTCAGGTTTGAAAACCTTATCCTCTGCGGTTCGTCCCCGGAGGTCCTGGTGAAGCTTCAGAAGGACCGTGTTATGGTAAAACCCATAGCAGGGACAAGGGGGCGTTCCGCCGACGGGGAAGATGACTTGAGACTTGAGAAAGAGCTCAAGGCCGATGAGAAAGAGCGGGCAGAGCATATAATGCTTGTTGACTTGGGGAGAAACGACCTTGCAAGGGTCTCTCTTCCGGGAACCGTTAAAGTTGACGAGTTTATGGCGGTGGAGAGGTACTCCCACGTAATGCATATGGTATCAGAGGTCTCGGGGAAGGTAGCCCCGGGGGTTTCCGTGTCCGGGGTTTTCAGGGCCTGTTTTCCTGCGGGGACGGTAAGCGGGGCGCCGAAGCTGAAGGCGGTAGAGATAATACGCGACCTTGAAAATACCCGCCGGGGCCCGTACGCCGGCGCCGCCGGGTATTTTTCCTTTACGGGCGGCATGGATACCTGTATAGCCATAAGAACAATAATAATACGTAACGACAGGGCTTATGTGCAGGCCGGGGCCGGGATAGTTAAGGATTCTGTTCCGGAACTTGAGTATGAAGAGACAATGAGGAAAGCCGGGGCTCTCCTTGAAGCCGTAAGGATAGCTTCTGCCGGCGGTTGAAGGGGGAATAATGAATACAATAAAAAAAGCCGTCTCGGAGCTGGTCAGAGGGCGTGACCTTATGCCGGAGGTTATGAGGGAAAGCATGGAGGAGATAATGGACGGTCAGGCGGCTCCCTCCCAGACAGGGGCTTTTCTCGCCCTCCTGGCCTCAAAAGGAGAGACTGTGGAAGAGATCACGCAGGGAGCCCTTGTAATGCGTGCCAGGGCAAGGAGGATAGAGGTTGAAGGGCCTCTTCTTGATACCTGTTCAACCGGGGGTACAGGTTTTTCCAGGTTCAATATATCAACGGCCGCGGCCTTCGTTGTAGCCGGGGCCGGGATCAGGGTGGCCAAACACGGAAACAGGGCCGTATCGGGGAAATGCGGTTCTGCAGATATTCTCGCTGAACTGGGCGCAAATATTGAGCTTGAACCGGGGCAGGTAAAGGAGTGTATTGAGAAAACGGGTATAGGTTTTCTCTTTGCCCCCGTCTTTCATATGGCGATGAAGAACGCTGCGGGGCCCAGGAGGGAGCTCGGCATAAGAACCGTTTTCAATATACTCGGCCCCCTTACCAACCCCGCCTCGGCAACCCACCAGGTACTGGGGGTTTTTGACCCTGACCTTACGGATGTAATAGCAAGGGTCCTGAAGAACCTCGGGGTCAGAAGGGCGATGGTCTTGCACGGAAGCGGCCTGGATGAGATAACTCTCTGCGGTTCCACAAGGGTCTCGGAACTTAATAACGGCTCGGTAAGGGGTTACGAGGTGACCCCGGAAAATTTTAATATGAGCAGGAGGTCTCCGGAGGAGATATCCGGGGGAGATCCGAAAGAGAATAAGAGGATATTTCTTGAAATACTTCAGGGAAGGTCCGGACCCCGGCGTGATATTGTTCTTTTGAACGCGGCGGCGGGGATTTTTGTGGTTGGTAAGGCCGCCTCTATATCCGAGGGGATAGAGATGGCCGCTTCTTCAATAGATTCAGGGCGCGCGCTTGAAAAATTAAAGAAGCTCATTGAGTTTTCCCGGGATCCGGGCAGATAAAATTTCTA
>SLGR01000089.1 GCA_007136585.1 Candidatus Sumerlaeota bacterium
CAAAAGGTTTATCTCTACGGGCGGAGGGATAGAGTGGAAAGCTGAAACTGACTCAGGAAGCAGGGTGGCAAGCGGCGTTTACATATACGTTATAACCGATGATTCAGGAAAGAGTAAACGCGGCAGGATAATGGTAATACGATGAGATTTTTTAGCAGGAAAATTTTTATAGCGGCTGCGTTTATTCTAGGTATATCAGTTCCGGCGGCGGCTTCCCAGGCGGGAAGGGCTGCGGGATCTTTTATGAAAATACCCGCCGGGGCCCGCGCATCCGCCCTGGGAGAGAGCTTTACGGCAGTAAAAGGGTCTCCGGACTCCGTTCACTGGAACCCCGCGGGGACCGCTTATATTGATTCTATGAGTCATTCTCTGAGTTATATGCTCTGGGTGGAGGATATGGGGTATGGAAACTACAGTTTTGTCTACCCCGGGATACACGGCGGGGTACTTGGGGCGGGAGTAAGTTTCCTCTCTCTTCCCTCCACAACGGTTACCCTTGAAGATGAGTTTGGTGTTTATGCCGGAACCGGAGGCTCATTTAAGGCCGGTTTCTACAAGTTTTCCGCAGGATACGCAAGGGAGATCGTCCCGGGGCTTTCCGGGGGTTTAAATCTTAAGATGATACAGGAGACTCTGGATTCCGAAACCGGCCGGGCCTTCGCTGCGGATATAGGTGTTCTGAGTCCGGGGCTCTTATCCGGAAAACTTGACGCGGCTCTAACCCTTCAGAACCTGGGGACCAGGCTGAAGGTATATTCGCATTCAGCGCCGCTTCCTCTTACTCTGAGGGCCGGTGGAGCCTTCAGGGTATCGGATAATCTGCTGGGGGTTTCGGATATTGTATATGATTTTGATTCCGGGGCGGGTATAAGCGCGGGTGCGGAGTACCGGATACACGATATCATTAAGTTCAGGGCCGGTTATAAGTACAGCTCAGCCTTCAGCAACGATCCGGTCAAGGGAGTTAGAGCCGGATGGGGGATAATGAAACTCCCGTTTGAACTGGATTACGCTTTCATTCCTTTCGGTGACCTGGGTGAGGCCCACACCGTTTCAGTAATTTACTCGTTTTAATATTATAAATCAGGTTATCCTGGCGACCTTCAGCATAGCCAGGCTTATAGCAAGGAATATTATGTTTGCCGCCCAGGCGCCCAGGACCGGATGGATGACTCCCCTTGTTCCAAGGGCTTTTCCGACGGAAATAGCGCCCCAGTAAATAAAACATATCAGTATTGAGATGAAGAACCCCGTTGTCCGGTTCCGGGTTCCGCTCCAGAGGGCCAGGGGTATGCCCAGAAAGAGAATTATGGTATTGGAGAAGGGGAAAGCTATCTTGTTGTGAAGTATCACCCTCTCGCTTCTAGTGCTGAACCCGCCCCTCTGAAGTTTTCCTATGTAGGCGAGAAGGGTGAAGAAATCCATCTGTTCGGGGTGAAGTTCGGGTTTGGAGAAGTTCTCGGGGGTTTCCGGAAGTTTAATAGGCATACTTTCGGATTCGTTGTATGAGATTATATCGCCCTTCGGGGAAAACTCCCGGATCGCCGCCTGGGTGAGCTGCCATATGTTATCTCCCGCATAAACGGCTTCTTTAGCGAAAATCTGTTTTCTTTCGCGCGTTGTCTGCGGGAAAAACTCTATCAGGTTGAGATCTCTGATCTCCTTTCCTGAGAAAAAGCCTATGGAATAGATTCTTCTTTCTTCTCCCATATACACGAAGTTCTCCCTGTCGGTATCTATGAGGCGCGGCTCACGTCCGCGTATCTCGCGGAACATCTCATTTGCCCGGGCGGTAGTCGGGGGGAGTATGGTCTCGTGCATTACTACAGAGAATAGGCTCATAATGACCGCAAAACCTATTATGGGCACAAATACGTACTGGAGGCGTATCCCCGAGGTTTTTATGGCTGTAAGCTCGTGGTGGCGGTTCAGCGTTCCAAGGGAGAAGAGAACCGCAAGGAGAGTTGCCACGGGCATCATCATAACAAACCATTCGGGAAGCCTGTGGAGGAAATAAGTGAAAAAAATCCCTGCGGGGGGTCTTCTTCCCAGGAATACATGCATAAAATCAAAAAAGTGAGTTATGATCATAATCAGCATCAGCGCCGCCAGCCCTTTGAAATAGGGAGCGAGATAGGAGATAAGGACGTATTTTCTGATCTTCTTCATCTATAGTAGCTTTTTATTATCATTACGGAGCCGAAAGCCGCTGTTATAGTGTTAGCGAGCCAGGCCCCGGGTAGAGGGGGGATATAACCGTCCAGGGCAAGTTTCAGCCCGGTTACGGTGAGAAAGTAGTAGGCTGCTATTACGAAAATGCTTATTCCTATCCCTATTGTTTTGCCTTTTTTCTCGGCTCTTATACCAAAAGGTATCCCGGTGATCAGAAGTATGGGCACGGCCCCGGCAAGTGCCGACCTGAGGTGGTAGCGGGTTTTTAACTGGTAGACCGGTTCCCCCCTCTCTTTCATACCTCTTATCTTCTCTCTTATCTCAGCCCCGGTCATAGCCTCTATGCTTCTGTCCGCGTCCTGGAGTTCCACGGGTGACTGCAGTTTAAGCGAGTGCTGCTCAAATATGATTGAACTGAATTTTCTGTGGTCCCGGGGGTCCTGATGTTTTATTGTGCCGTCAAAGAGCTTGAGAGTGAGGGTTCCGTCGGCTCCGGTCTCCCAGATACCGGAGCGCGCTGTTATGGAGAGGGCGGGCTCGTCGCCTTCCTGTTCCCTAAAAATTAGCACCTCGCCCAGTTTTCTGTTATCCCTGTCTATCTCATAGCAGAGGAAAGTGTAGGGCGGGATATCAATGAGTATATTCTCTTCCAGCTGAAGGGTG
>SLGR01000182.1 GCA_007136585.1 Candidatus Sumerlaeota bacterium
AAGCCTCAATTATCCGTTTCTCCGGAATTAGCTTGAAACTGAACCCCTGACAACGGGAGGTTATGGTCTCAAGAACTTTATCGGGTTCAGTTGTGGCCATAATGAATATAGCGTGCGGAGGAGGCTCTTCCAGTGTTTTAAGGAATGCGTTGAAGGCGTCCTTGGAGAGCATATGAACCTCATCGATTATATAGGCTTTGCGTTTTAAGGAGGCCGGAGCGAATTTCACGTTCTCGCGGAGCTGACGCATATCGTCGACGCCTCTGTTGGAAGCGGCATCTATCTCAATTACGTCAACGCTAGAGGAGGAAGTTATCTCACGACAGCTGGAACACTCGTTACAGGGTTCCTGCTCTTTCAGTTCATCGCAGTTTACAGCCTTGGCCAGTATCCTGGCGGTAGATGTCTTTCCCACCCCCCTGGGACCTGTAAATAAGTACGCGTGCGAGGTCTTTCCCAGGCGTATAGCGTTTCTGAGGGTCGTTGTGATATGCTCCTGGCCTACGACTTCACTGAAACGCTGCGGCCTGTATTTTCTTGCTATTACAAGATACGACATCACGTATTTCTGACATGCTCCTTTATGATCTCCTCGGCCCTTTCCCTGTTTTCCGCATCATCTGCCGGAACCATTATCTTTATTGGAACAGCCCCGGTTCCTACGGGAACTATGGAAGGGTAGTAAAGGTTATGTATGTAACTTTCTATTCCGCTTGAATCAAGCAGCGATTTGAGAAAACCGGCCTCCACGTTCTTCCACGTGGAATATATTTCCACAAGTTCTCTGTAGGACTTAGGCGGCCCTTTCTCAAGCCGGCCGCCGCAGCAGCAGCGCTTGAGTTTTTCCCCGTACTCTTTCCCGCATTTTACGCAATACATTTTTGGGGGATACCCCTTCTCCCGTATTCTTTAATACGGCGCCACCGGCAAGAGTGTAGATTATGGTGGAGATGGGGGGACTTGAACCCCCGACTTCCACGTTGCGAACGTGGCGCTCTCCCAACTGAGCTACATCCCCACCTTAACCTGGCGGAGAGGCCGGGATTTGAACCCGGGCCAGGCCTTAACAGCCTGCTAGCGGTTTAGCAAACCGCCCCCTTCAGCCACTTGGGTACCTCTCCTTTAACCGGTATTATATTAAAGCGGTAGCGGGCAGGCAACTGCCCGACGATACTTTACCATAACCCAAACGTATCCGCCGGTATCAGGTTAAATTATATGAAAAAAACAGCAAAAAGCAAAACCGGCAGAAATCTCTGAAAAAATTTGACATGGCAGGCTTAATTTATGTAAATTAGAAAAGAAGTAAAGACAGATATAACAGGAAATCCCAAAAGTTCCTGTAAATTTCTGGAAGGAGAAAAAATGAGAAAAGGAATCTATGCGGCGGGGCTGTTTTTATCAGCGGCGCTTCTGGCAGCAGGGTGCGGGGGCCCGGATGCACCTCCGGAAACAACTCTTACGGAAGATGAGTACATTGAGGTAATCGCTCACTGGAACCTTATCCATACCGGTTACCAGGAGGAGATTAACGGGGCTATTCAGGATGAGGATCACGACAGGGTAGCCGAACTGCAGGAAGAGTTTGCCATGGAAGCAAACTGGCTCCTTGAGGAACTCGGAGTAGATGATGCCGAACTTGCGGCCTTTGAAGAAGCTAACCCCGATTTTCTTGATGATCCTGCTAATCAGGAAAGGGTACTTGAAAGGATAGAAGCTATACTTCAGGAATAACCTTTTCCTTTAAAAAAGGTTCTTCAATATAAGGCGGCCGGCCCGCGCAGTTCTGAACTTGGGGTAGAACAAGAGAGACTGCCAGGGCCGGTTTCCTGTTTTGGGTAATTAATTATGATGCTTAATGACAACCTGAGTTTGAGAAAGAACATACATAGAATAATAACAGCGATACTCCTGATCATTCTCCTGGGCGGGGCCGGATATACCATATTAGAGGGGTGGCCCCTGCTGGATTCGGTTTATATGACAGTAATAACCCTTACTACTGTAGGGTTTATGGAGGTGCAGCCCCTATCTGCGGCAGGAAGGGTATTTACAATATTTCTTATTATAAGCGGGTTTAGCACCATCATTTACGGACTTGGGTCTATAACGACTTTTATCGCCGACGGGAGTATGGCGGAGATAATAAGGAGAAGGAAAATGGATAAGAAAATAAAAAAACTGGAAAATCACAGTATAATATGCGGGGCCGGGGATATGGGGCGCCACGTGATACAGGAGTTTATATCCACCCGGAACCGGTTTGTTCTTATTGAAAAAGATGAAGAAAAAGTAAAGGATCTCTGCCAGAAACACGGAACCATAATGTGTGTAATTGGAAACGCGGCCTCCGACCAGGCTCTGAAGGAGGCGGGGATAGAAAAGGCTTCCGGGCTTATAACAACCTTTGCCTCGGACAAGGAGAACCTTTTTGTGGTCCTTACCGCAAGAAACATCAACCCTTCTCTGCGTATAGTCTCACGCAGCATAGAAGATGAGTCCGGGCACAAGCTCAGGACCGCAGGTGCCGATTCGGTCGTCTCGGCAAACCGGATAGGTGGGATGAGGATCGCATCAGAGATGCTTCGTCCCCGGGTAGTCTCATTTCTTGACGTGATGCTGCGGGCCAGCGATGCCGTTCTGCGGGTTGAAGAGGCTGAAGTTACCGCCGGGTCGCATGCCGAGGAGAAAACCCTCTCCGAATCCGGGATTCAAGACAGGGACGGGGCTGTAATAATAGCCGTGCTTGAGAAAGAAACAGGGATATACCGGTATAACCCCGAGGCGGATTACCTCCTGAAACCGGGGGACGTTATAATCGCCATAGGAAAATACGAGCAGATACTTAAGTTAAGAAAACATACCGGATGAACTGAGTTGCCGGATCTCCGAACAACCGCATTAGTAATAACTTAAGGGAAAATGGCGGAGGGGAGAGGATTCGAACCCCCGGTGCCCATAAGGACACAGCGGTTTTCGAGACCGCCGCCTTCGTCCGCTCGGCCACCCCTCCGTTTTATGAAAAAAATCCTTACTCGAAAAAATGAGTTTTTATATATTCTGAGCAGATTTAACTATGGCTTTCGCAGTATAGAATTACTGTATAAGCCGTAAATTTTGTTCTTACAGTTTAAGTTTACATTATTTTCCTCCTTATGTGAAGCAGTTCAATGAGTTTCATATTCTTGTGCTTGTCAAAGTCAATTCATTTATTTACCATATATATTGAAATGGAAAAGTTAACTTTTGACCGCAGAGGCAGAGCGCTTAGCTTCCCGTACTGTGAAGAATAACAAACAGGAACAAATAAACCCCGAGCAGAATCTAATATCCGGGTTTTTCAGGAAATTCCATCTTCCGCTTTTTATAATATTTTTCAGCATATTTTTCTGGCTGATAGCCCTGCCGGGAGCTCGTACCAGCGGGATTGACGGCGATGAGGCAAAACATGCCCATATGGCTATGAACCTGGCTGACGGCACGGATCTGCCTCTTTATTACGGCTACAAGGTTCGTATCTTCGGGAGGGATATAACTTATACAGTTCTTTCGGATTACGAAATAGGGCTCCACAGCTTACTGCTTGTTCCCGTATTTTACCTGTTTGGCTCCGGTGTTTTTTCTGTAAAATTATTCTCGGTTTTTATTTCCTGGGCTTTTCTATTGCTGCTTTTCCTGCTCTTAAGAAAATATCTTAATTTCTTTATCGGAGCCTTGACGGTTATCCTGACAGCCCTCAGTCCGGTTTTTATTCATGCTGTAAGGATAGGGTTTTTCCACCAGGAGATACTGATTAACCTCCTGTTGTTGCTCTCTGCGGCTTTTATGATTATATACCGGAAAAACGGAAAAACGCTATTTTTCTGGGCGGCGGCTTTCACGGCTGGGTTATCCCTTAACACGAAACTATCCGTAACCGCCCGCTTTTTTGGGGTGGCAGCGGCGACCCTGTTCCTATACCGCGGGGTAGTATGGAAATGGGTATCAGGCGAGAAAAAAATGCGTATCGCGCTGGCTGCGGTTTTTTTTGCTGCCGGATCATTTCTCTTTATTCATTCCAACCTGGTACGGGGCGGGGGGTCTTTTAAACTCGCTCACAGTGTTTTTATAAGGGGAGAAGATACTTACGCGGGGAGAAGGGCCGGGGAGTATCTCAGCAACTTAAGCCTCCGTTTTTCCCAAATGGTAGATATGATCAGAGAAAACAGCTATGACATGACTACTGACACAATGGTACTGAGATTAAAAACCGGAAGAACCCTTGCCCTGTTTTTAACAGGGGGGTTTTTTCTTTCTTTTGCCGTAAACCCGCTGGTAGTTTTTTTCAGGTGGGATAAAAAAAAGAAACGGGTTTTCTACTTTATCAATATTACCTATCTGCTTATGTTTTTACTGAGCGCGATTAGCCCCGGCAGTCTCCGCCGAGCGCATATGTATATTCTTTTCCCATTTTTTCAGTTTACCGTAGCTGTTTTTATTTACAACCTGGGTAAATACTCCGGTAAGACCGGGGTTATGTTAGCACTGGGTATAGCGGCAGCTATACCCTATACGGCGGAACTTAGACGTTATCTAAAAGAGCATAATGAGAGCGGCGGCGCTATAATAGGATCTCCCGCTACGGATGATTTCATACGATACCTGAAGGCAAACGAACCTAATCCGATTTTTACTTTATGCCACTCAACTCTGGCGCACGATTCCATCCCTTTTCTTACGGGAGGCTTTACCCCGCAGGTAAATCAGGCCCTGGCTTTTTACATTCTTGAGCTTGAAAGACGAAGAGAACCTTTTAACAGTACAGGTTACATTAACATCATACATAAAGAGTTCAGATATATAGACAAAGCTTATATCCTTGACAACATTCACACGTCCCGGCACCCCCTACCTGAGGTCCGTGAGCTTGTTTTTAATACTCTTAAGGAAACGGGGTTTGAAGTTAAAACCCGGAAAACTTTCAGGGATAACTCAGGGAACCCTCTCTATGGGCTTACAAAAATATACAGGGAGAAAACCTGAGTTGCGATTCCGGGTCAGGGCCTCTCTATGAGTTTCCTTCCCTTCATATAAGAACTGAGAACCTCCGGGATCCTTATCCCGGCCTCCTGTGTCTGGAAGTTTTCAAGAAGGGCCGCAAATATCCTTCCTACAGCAAGTCCCGAGGAGTTAAGCGTATGGGCATATACCGTTGTAGAATCCTCTCCTCTTGTCCTGGTCTCCATCCTCCGGGCCTGGAAATCCCCGCAGTTGGAGCAGCTCGAGACCTCTCTCCAGAGACCCTCACCCGGCATCCAGACCTCAAGATCATAGGTCTTTGAAGCCGAGAACCCCATATCCGAACTCCCAAGGAGCAGAACCCTGTAAGGGAGTCCCAGGAGTTTAAGGACCTCCTCTGATTCTCTCAAGAGGGTCAGGTGAGAATTTTCCGAGTCTTCAGGGGAAGTGATGTTAACCAGTTCAACCTTGCTGAACTGGTGATTCCGGATAAGTCCCCTCGTATCCTTTCCGTAAGATCCGGCCTCCCTGCGGAAACACGGAGTCAGGGCCGTGTACTTTAAAGGAAGATCATCGGGGTCTATTATACCCCCCCTGTGCATATTTGTCAGCGGAACTTCGGCCGTGGGTATGAGAAAAAGACCGTCGTCTTCGGTACCGTACATATCCTCCCTGAACTTGGGAAGCTGCCCTGTCCCTGTCATTACCTCCTCCCTTACAAGAAAAGGGGGAATAATCTCGGTATATCCGTGTTTTTCGGTATGCAGGTCAAGCATAAAGGAGGCCAGGGCCCTCTCAAGGCGGCATCCGTCCCCTTTGAGCAGGGGAAACCTGGATCCGCTGAGTAAGGCAGCCTTTTCAAAATCAAGTATACCTAGCATCTCACCCAGCTCCCAGTGGGGGAGATATTCGAACCCGGGTTCCGGTACGGGACCGGAGTCCCTGATTACACTATTATCATACCCCAGGCCTTCGGCAGGGATATTGGGAACCCCCAGGAGCAGGGCATCAGACTTTTCCTTGAACTCTTTCGCCTCGCTGTCCAGTTCCTTTATCCTTAGTGAGATCTCTTTCATTGAACTTATCTTTTCAGAGGCGTCCCCTCCTTCTCTTTTAAGCAGGCCTATCTCATCCGAGACCTCGTTCCTGAGACGCTTGAGTTCTTCGGACTCACTCAGTACTCTGCGCCACCCGGAATCAAGGTTCGCAATCTCTTCTATCTCCGCGGAAAAATCGGCGCCGCGGCGCGAAAGAAGATTAATAACGCTCTTCCTGTCGTTTCTTATAAGGTTTATATCAAGCACCAGCCGCTCCTTTGATTTTCTCAGCCCTTGATCACACCAAGGGGCACCATCTTTGCCACCGGGGCGGAAAGACCGGCTCCGCGGCATATATCAACTACACGAGAGACATCCTTGTATGCCTGAGGGGACTCCTCGGCCAGGGTCCTTGATCTTTTCGAGATCACATATATCCCCCGGCCCCCGAGACCTTGTCTCACCTCTTCGCCGTTTAATCTTCCCGCCGCCCTTTTCCTGGACCATTGACGCCCGGCCCCGTGACAGGTAGAACCGAAGGCCTCCGTCATTGAACTTTCGGTTCCTCTCATAAGGTAAGACGAGGTCCCCATTGTACCCGGTATTATAACAGGCTGTCCAGTACTTCTGTATTTTTCGGGAACCCCGGATGCGCCGGGACCGAAAGCGCGGGTAGCACCTTTCCTGTGCACAACCAGTTTCCTGCCGTGGTGTTCCTCAACTTTGCCCACATTATGGCAGAGATCATATATGAGTTCAACTTCTCCGGAATCTGTGATATATTCAAGAGCCTCCCGTATGCGGTAGGTTATGCACTGACGGTTGGCCCAGGCGTAATTGGCCGCGCATTTCATCGCGGAAAAATACCTGCGCCCTTCATCCGAACCAAACGGGGCGCAGGCAAGCTGCCGGTCGGTAAGTTCAATCGCGTACTTTGAGACAGCTGTTCTCATAACTCGAAGGTAATCATCGCATATCTGGAACCCCAGACCCCTTGAACCGGTATGGATCATAACAACCATCTGACCTTCTTTTATACCGAATACCGCGGATGCTTCGGGGTCATAGATATTCGTAACCTTCTGTATCTCTATAAAATGGTTACCCGCTCCCAGGGTTCCTAACTGGGCAGTTCCCCTTTCTACGGCTCTATCCGAAACATCCCCCGGAGAGCCCCCCTCCATACCCCCGTTTTCCTCGGCATACTCCAGATCCCTTCCGGTGCCCATACCCTTCTCGACAGCCCACCGGGCTCCTTTCCTGAGAACTTTCCGTACTTCGTTACGGGAGAGTTTCAGGGTTCCGGAGGAACCCACTCCCGACGGGACCGCATTATATATACGAACACATATCTTTTTTATTGACTCTTTGTCAACATCGTCGGCTATAACCTCAGTACGGAGCAGCCTTACCCCGCAGTTTATATCATAACCGATCCCTCCCGGAGATATGATTCCTTCCCTCATATCGAACGCAGCAACACCGCCTATGGGAAAACCATACCCGTAATGTATATCGGGCATACCCAGAGCCCTTCCTACGATACCGGGAAGTGTTGCCACATTGGCAACTTGAGAGGCGGCCCCTTCCTCTACTTCGGATATCATCCTGTCATCCGCGAAAATAAGCCCCTCTGTCCTCATCTTTCCTTCGCGGGGTATGATATAACTGTAATCGCCTCTCTTCTTAAACATCCTGCCTCCCCTTAACTCCATTACAAGTCAAAAAAAATCGTCGCCTCCCACCTGCCATCAGTTTCCTTAAGACTCAGGCGGTGCCAGGTGGCGGCTTTCACCTCATTCCTGAAATCTTCTTTCAGGGGAGAGCCCTCCAGGCAGGCCCTGAGGCTGCTTCCCTGCAAATCTACGGAGACCCGGGACGGACCCCACCTCTCATGTGCCATAAGGTACAGTATCTCATTGAGGAAATCCGCCAGAAGATACTCCGCGGATTCTGCGGTAAGGCTGACGCTCCTTTTCTCCCCGGGCTGGGGGGTCTCTTCTGTCAGTAAGGTAAGAAGCCCCTTTGCGGCGGTCTCAAATACCTCCTCCCGCGACGGAGCGTATATTTTAAGACCTGTATCGGCTGTATGTTCAAGAAACCTGTAACCCTTCCTCTTCACGGTATCTGCGGTTCAGAAAGGATAAAGAGAATAAAGAAGTTTACTACTCCTCATCATCGATCATATCCTCCTTGGCTATCCTTGCCAGGGAGACAAGTTTATCTTCGGAATCAAGCTTCATCAGGCGAACCCCCTGTGTATTTCTCCCGATGGCGCGGATCTCCTTCACCTTCTGCCGGTTTATAATGCCGTTCTTGGTAATAAGCATTATATCGTCTTCCACATCAACCTTCTTGACCGCAACCACAACCCCGTTCCTCTCGGAAGCCTTGATATTTATTACACCTTTGCCGCCGCGTTTCTGCATACGGTAGTTTTCAACCGGAGTTCGTTTCCCGTACCCGTTCTCGCAGGCTGTGAGAAGGCTGTCTGATTCGGTTATAATATCCATACCCACAACGAAATCGCCATCCTTGAGAGATATTCCCTTAACGCCCCGGGCGGTCCTGCCCATAGGCCTGACATCCTTCTCGCTGAACTTTATGGCCATTCCTTTTCTGGAAGATATTATTATATCGCTCTCGCCGTCTGTATCCTTCACCTCTATGAGGCTGTCCCCCTCGTCCAGGTTAACAGCTATTATCCCTCCCCGGCGGGGGCGGGAGTAATCTTTCAGAAGGCTCTTCTTTATGATCCCGTTGGCGGTGGCCATTATAAGGTACTTGTTGGCCTCTTCAAAATCCCGGACCGAGACCATCGCGGTTATCCTCTCGTCCTGATCTACATTAAGCAGATTGACTATGGCCTTGCCTTTGGCGTTACGGGCAGCCGGCGGGATATCATAGACCTTGAGCCAGTAGACCTTTCCGAGGTTGGTGAAAAAGAGCATATAGGCGTGGCTTGAGGTTATGAAAATATCCTCAAGAAAGTCCTCGTCCTTTGTCTCCATCCCCTTTATTCCGCGCCCCCCGCGCCGCTGGGCCCGGTAGGTGGTAAGGGGGAGCCTCTTTATATATCCGGCGTTGGACATGGTCACAACCATCTCCTCTTCTTTTATGAGGTCTTCCTTGCTTATATCACCCACGGCCTCGCCTATCTCCGTGCGCCTTGCCTCGCCATATGCCTTTGCAATCTCGGCAGTCTGTTTTCTTATTATATCCTCAACCATTTTGGGGTTTCTTAAAATAGCGCGGCAACGCTCTATCTCTTTTATAAGGTCTTTGTACTCCTGCTCCAGCTTATCCCTTTCAAGGGAAGTAAGGCGGTGCAGACGCATATCAAGTATCGCGTCGCTCTGTTTTTTGGTAAGAGAGAACTTCTCCATAAGCTGACCGCAGGCATGATCCCGGTCCTTGCTGGCCCGGATTATCTTTATAACAGCGTCAAGGTTGTCAAGGGCCGTGCGAAGACCCTCAACTATATGAGCGCGTTCCTCGGCTTTCCTGAGATCGTAAAGGGTGCTCCTTCTTATTATCTCTTTCCTGTGTTCAAGGTAATAAAAAAGTATCTCTTTGAGGTTAAGTATACGGGGCTGATTATCTACCAGGGCAAGCATGGTCACCCCGAAAGTGGATTGCAGACCCGTGTGGTTGTAAAGCTGGTTTAACACAACCTCCGGGTTGGTATTCCGGGAAAGCTCTATCATTATCCGCATCCCGTCGCGGTCACTCTCATCCCTGAGGTCCGTGATCCCCTCTATCTTCTTATCCTTAACCAGTTTCGCTATCTGCTCTATTATGGTGGCTTTGTTTCCCTGGTACGGTATCTCGGTTACCACAAGGGCCGTCTTATTCTGTTTAAGCTGCTCTTCAAGGACCCTTGCCCTCAGTTTTACCGAACCCCGCCCTGTCCTGTAGGCCTGTTTTACGCTTCCCAATCCGCATATTATGGCCCCGGTGGGAAAATCAGGAGCCTTTATATGCTCCATCAGCCCGTCAACTGTTATATCAGGATTATCTATAAGGGCTGTAAGTCCCCCGCAGACCTCGATTATGTTATGGGGGGGCATATTGGTTGCCATACCCACGGCGATACCCGAGGAACCGTTTACAAGTATGTTGGGCAGGTTGGAGGGAAGAACCAGGGGCTCCTCGAGGGATCCGTCAAAGTTAGGGGTAAAATCAACGGTATTCTTATTTATATCCCGAAGGAGCTCTTCGGATACCCGGGCCATCCTTATCTCGGTATACCTCATAGCTGCCGCGCTGTCCCCGTCTATTGATCCGTAGTTGCCCTGACCGTCAAGAAGCGGAGACCGCATTGAAAAATCCTGGACCATACGCACCATAGAGTTATAGACCGCCTGATCCCCGTGGGGGTGATATTTTCCCAGAACCTCACCTACCACCCTCGCGCATTTCCTGTAAGGCTTGTTATAGCTGAGCCCCATATCGTTCATCGCGTAGAGTATTCTACGGTGCACGGGTTTCAGCCCGTCCCTTACATCGGGTAGAGCCCTCCCTACGATAACGCTCATCGCGTAATCGATGTAGGAATCTTTCATCTCATCCTGTATATCGCGATTCTCAAGTTTTTCTTTTATAATTTTTTCTTCTTCCATATCTCTCCTCCGCAGAAGAATCTCCGTTTAACGGTTATACGTCCAGGTTCCTTACTTCGCGGGCGTGCTGCTGTATGAAGTTCCTCCTGGGCTCCACTTTATCTCCCATAAGCGTTGTAAATATCTTATCAGCCTCCACCGCATCGTCCAGTTTAACTTTCAGGAGCTTCCGGGTACCGGGCTCCATAGTTGTTTCCCAGAGCTGAGAGGGGTTCATCTCTCCCAGACCCTTGTACCTCTGGATACTCACCCCTTTCGATCCCTTCTTCTTTATCTTCTCAAGGACTTCAAAGAGGGTACCGGGTTCTTCGCCCCCGGAGTCATCCCAGCGCACGGTATACTCACCGTCGTCTATTTTTATACCCATACCTGTCAGTTTTTCCCTTATACCGGTAAGCGGTTTGAGTTCCCAGAGGTCT
>SLGR01000159.1 GCA_007136585.1 Candidatus Sumerlaeota bacterium
ATATTAGTGAAAGTAATATCCGCAAGCTGTTTCAAGCCGCGTTTATTGGCGTAGGATTCCACGTCTCCGGATATATCCAGGACCCTGGAGGCGGCGCGGCGGGAAGCCGGGTGCCAGGGGGCGATGATTTCCGAGACCGAAGTCTTGAGAAGATGGCGTATAACCTCGTTCATCCACTTATAGTAAGACTCAAAATCATTTCCGAGACCGGCCAGGGAGAACCATATATCGGCCTCGGGCATATCCCGGCTCAGCCTGGAAGCGGCAAGGAGTGAGAACTTCTCGTTTACCGGGGATACTATCGTATCCCTGTGACCGGCATGCATCCCCGCTATGGAATCCCCGCCGTGCTCATAGATCTCAAGGGAGACGTTCTTTTCCCCGGATTCTTTCCTGATAAGGTTTTCTATACTTTCAGCGGCATCTCCGACACTCCCTTCAAGGGTCAGTATATATACAGGCACATCTTCCCCTGCTTCGGAGAGTTCACGCGCCAGATGTCCTTCGTCAAGAATCCTTTCGGCTCCGGAGACCCTTGTTTCGGGAGTGACCCTGAGTATACCACTGACACCTTCAACCGGCTCAACACCCGAAAGAATATCCTCCTCAATAATAAAACTGTCCCGGCGCGTAAAAAGCCCGGGTATCTCCGGGTCCCTGAGGTAAAGCGGATTCTGCTGCAAAGCCCATTTTTCAATATCATCTGCCGGGCTTACGTATCCGATACGTTTTTCACCTACTGTAAGGACGGCCATCTCCAGGGTGCCGGCCCCGGGGTGCCTGAGTTTCAGGTTCCTGTAAAACTCTTTCAGTTCAAAGTACCTGCGCAGGGCCGAGAGGGTATCCCCGCCGCCTCCGGCAGCCCATATGATGTGGTATATATCCTCGCCCTCAAGGAGCCTGCGCTCAAGACTGCTGTAAAAACCTTCTTCTCCGGACGGGGCGTACCTTGTATCGGACCTTTTATTCCTGAGTATCCCCCACTTCAGGTTATCCGCATAGGGAACCTGGCGCGAGGTATCCGAGGTCTTTTTCTTGAGGTACTCCCCGTTTATACGGTCAAACTTATCAAGATAAAACTCAAGTTTCTGTCTAAGCTGCCGTGACTCGCCCGGGGTAAGCTCACGGGTGAGCATATCATTCAGCATATGGTAAATATTGTTAAGCCCCACCACGTCAACCTGTTCAAGAAGAATCTTTCTGGCCGAACCTGAGTACCCTCTCTGGGTTTCACCTTTCGCCGAAGGAACGGTTCTAAGGTAAAGAGCGGTTATGATCTCGCTTATAAACCCCTTCTGCTGATTTACCACCCGTTTAAGCAGCCGTTTATCCGTTTTATCTCCTTTTTCCAGCAGTTCAAGGGATTTTTCAAGACTGGGAGCGTACTTGCGCCTGGTTATAGTATTGAGCCTTAGTCTGTTGAGCCTGTCGGCAAGACTGATAAGCGAGCGGTAAAGAAGCGAGTTTTTAAATATATCGGCCAGCCTGAGAAAATGCGGGGGCCCCCGCTCAGCTACCAGCCGCTCCAGTATACGGCTGTTTCCTTCTGATTCCTGGGATATGAACCGGGCAAGAGCCTTGGTCTTGATATCTCCGAAAACCTCTCCTGCATAAGTATCGGCAGCGCGGACCGATTCGTTCAGGGCATCTTCGTACCCTGACTCATCCTTTAAACCCCTGTACGTTTCTATCTGTTTTGCAGCCCTCCCGAGAAGCGCGCCTATGCGAAGGTTCATTTTCCTGACCCTTCCTTCCGTGAGCCCCTGCCGCTCTATCATATTCTTCCAGTAGTTTATATTGACATAAATGACTCCGCTCTCCGGAACAACGTGAATAACCCTGTAAAGGTCAAACGGGTTTATAAACTCCCTATCCCTTTCCGGCTCGTAGAAAACTATCTTAGAGGCCGGATCTGAAATAATGAACCTGTCTATAAGCTCCGCGGCATCCCCGTAAAGAGGAAACTCCTCCGATATCTCCCTCAGGTCCTTAACCGCCGCCCTTATGAGCCCTGATTTCACGGAAGAATCACCCGGGGTAACACGCTCAACGGATTTAAAACCGGTTTTTAAGGAATGGCTCCCGGGTTCCGGCAAAGTACCCTCTTCCCTTAATATATCCAAAACCTCTTCAGCGGAGTCAGCATACCGCACGCGGCTTCTTATATTATCAGAAACTGTGGGGGTTTCGTATCCCAGCATGGTTTCAAATAACTTCTCCATTACAGGTTCCCAGAAACCCCGCCCCAGAAGTATCACGGGCCTCTCCGGAGTCATACCCGTGGTAAGCAGATCCAGTATATCAAAAAGAACCCTCATAACGGGTTTTTCTCCCGGAAGGAAAACAAACGCATTTGAGTTTGCTGTAACAAGGAGCTGATGGTTATGAATCCCTGTCGTAAATACGCTGTTCTCTATCTTAAGCTCCCCCTGGGAAGGTTCCATGCCGGGTTTCAAGTATATGACGCCCTGGAGCAGCTCCTCTTTCCCTTCAGCGCTTTCCGAAATAGCCTCGGCAAGCTCTCCCCGGATTCCGATTTTTACGGGAACATTTTCATCCATAAGTATCCGGACAGACTCCACAGCCTCAGAATGTTCACGGCTGAAAATACTGCTCTCAATTGTGGGATCGCCTACAAAAGTAACGCTGGGTGGAAGGGAGCTGAGCATATCCAGCCCCTCTTCCAGCTGGTTATTATGTTCTTCCATCTCCAACCGGGAGGTCCTGACAGGAAGGGCTTTGCGGGATTTTATATACTCAACAGCCTCGACCGGATCATCGGTAAAGACCGGCATTTCCGGAAGACGGTTCTCGGGCATCCCCGCAGCTCTCCAGGCCTCATACACAGATTCAACTATGGGACGCCAGAAACCCTCGTTATAGAAAATAAAGGGTATATCATTGACCCATACGGCAAAGAGCTCATCAATGGTTCCTATACCTCCGGGCATTATTATCACCCCGTCGGAGTTCTCGTAAAGCCACTGTTTGCGGGTAATGAAATGCCTTGACTCATAGACATCTTCAACATACGGGTTTGTTCCCTGTTCCTGCGGAAGAATTATATTTGACCCCTGTGTTATTCTCTCGCTGATAGATTTTATAAGAGCGGCAGCATCCTCACCGGAGAGTTCCGGAAGCAGGGAGAACCCATCCCCGGTGTAAGTCTTAATAAGTTCTACAAGACTGTTACCTTCAATCGGAAATCCTTCAAAGAAAGTTTCAAGTCCGGAAATATCGCGGGACTCTATAATCCGTATAAGTTCTTCCCTTGCGGCAACATACCCTTCAAGGGTGCCTTCCATCGCGGCTCCGGGGCCGGCACCGGTCCTTACAGACATCCCGCGGCGGAAAAGCTCCCTGCCTATTACCAAGGCGTCGCTGTAATCCGGGCCTCCCCGCCGGGTCCGCGCCGAACCGAAGCTGTTTACAGCCGGGAGCCACCTTGAGTGAACCTCCAGCATCTCTTCGCGCTCTTCAACGACCTCCCTGAGAACCCTGACGCCCTTCTCCGGGTACATTGAGTATATATCGGTATCTTTCCGCGAAGTTTCCGGGTCGGAGAGGGAAGCCATTGCCTCTTCCAGTGAAGTCCCCGCAGCCATAAGGCGCAGAAGTTCCAGACCCGAGTTCTCCACTTCGCCCTCTCTTTCAAACTCCATAGCCGCGCCGGCCAGGACTCTCCCAAAGGTATAGGAATAAGCCGGCTCTGAAAACCTTCTTAAAAGAAGATCCTCAACCCGTGATATTATCCCCGTAATAAAACTCTGCTGTTCCCTGGCGTGGGTTTCGGCCTCCTTAAGAAGCCCGGGAGCGGATAAACCGTCTATCCCGGTCATCAGCTTCATTCCCCTTCTAAAATCCTTCATATCCCTCTCCCCCGCGGCGCCGGCGTTAAGGTAAGCCGAAAAAGCTTCGGCAAACGGAAGATGGTCTTCCAGGTAACCGAGATTTTGAAAATGATGTATGAGTTCGTGGTCCAGGACCCAGCGGAACATTCCCTCTTCAAGGTTAGGACGTATAAAGATCTCTTTTCTTACGGCTCTATACCCGCCCAGGGTTCTCAGAAAATCGTAAACATTCAGAAAACCCCACCAGGCCGTGAAAATTACAAACGGGGCTATCTTCCATATAATTCCATCGCCAACGCCGAAATCCCCGAAGAGCATTGCTGAAGCCGCGGCGTTCAGCGCCGCAAAACCGGGGAGCGCGTATTTCACCCGCTGAAGAAGAGTATCGGAGCTTACGGATACCCTGGAGGCGGCATCGTTTATCTCTTCTTCGGAAAGGTCAGGCCTCAGAATCCGAAGAAGCTCGGCCGGACGCTCATTTATAAGTTCTTCCTGCCGGGATGTAAACCCCCGTCCGGAGCGGGGCGCGGAAGGCGCGGAAACAGCGGCGGGCAAAACCTTCTGCGGGTCAGCTTCGGCATAGGGAAAGAAATTCTCCGCGCCGGGGGCCGCGGTATGCTCCTCGCCGTATACGGAGACCCTTATCGCAGGAGCGTCTTCAGGTGATATTATAGTAACACCCTCCCCCGTAATGCTTATCTCAAGATGCGCGCCGCGGAAGTTTAAGGTAAAGCTCATCTTCCCGGCTCCCTCGGGAACCTCGGGGGAAAGAACCAGCATATCATCCCTGAACTTAAGTCCGGCGAACCCTCTTATAAGAGCGTAATAAATGCCTCCCAGGTTCGCGGTTGCCACCCCGTCCCGGGCCGTCTTCTCCAGAAGCGCGGGGTTTTCCGTATCAACCGCGATATCAACGGCCTCTCTGAGATACTCGTTTGCCGCCCCGGTATTGCCCGCAATATTCTCAAGGACAGAGATCATGCTGTAGCTCAGCGTTGACCCGGCGGCGGTTTTGGGGGCGTAATACTCCTGGTTCCTTAAGAGATGGGTATTATCAAATATATCTGCACTTATATCCTCCCTGGAACTGATCCTTTCCCTGAATCCCTGCGGGAAAATATCCCTCATCACATACAGCATCATAACATCGGGCTGTTTCAGGACCTGGTACCTGTACGGCTCCTGGAAGGGGAGCTTTCCTTCCTCGTAGAGCCTTGAAATTATAAGATCGGTTTTCGGATTGGGGTAACCGGGTCTTGCCGGATCCTCAAAATCGGGGCCGAGCAGGTCCAGCGGGAGGCGTTTATCCCAGTTCCCGGATTCAAGTATCAGACCCCTCTCGCTGTCATAAGGTATGGATATACGGTCAATTATATCGCTCCCTCTTTCCATAAACTCACCGTACTCCTCCTCCGACATGCCTATACGCTCCAGGAGACGGCTCCGCTCATCATCCGGCATACCTTCAAGGAGTTCCATGGCAGCGTATATGGACATCGCGGCCATAATATTGTTGTAAGCGTTATTTACTACTCCGCCTTCATCGTCAATATCCTTCTCGGCCCATTCGTTGGGCCCGATCGTCCGCGTATCATAGAAACCGGTCCGGCTGTTATATACCGTAAACTCGGGATCGGCAGCAACCCTTGCTATCTCAACTAACATCTCGGGAGCGTGACCGGAGAAGAACTCATCATCACCTGCGCTCTCCCTGTAATTCAGGAGAGCTGCGGCTATATCCCAGTTTATGTGGTACTGAAAATCCCGGGTAAGGTCCCTGAGCTCCCTGTCTCCTCTCATATAGGTCAGCGGGGTATGCTCCTGGCCTCCCTCGTAAACTCCCGGCTCAAGTTCCCTGACCATTCCACCCTGCCAGGGGAACCTGGCCCCACCTCTGTAACCGAGCCGGGATGCCCTCTCACGGGCCCCTGAAAGACTGTTATGCCGGTACTTAAGGAGTGAACGCGCAATATCAGGCTGGGTATTCATAAAAAACGGGAGCATGAATATCTCGGTATCCCAGAAAATATGACCCTGGTAATGGTCGCTGAAATTCCTTGCCCCTATATTTGAGAGGCCTCCGTCCGGGCGGATAGACTGAAGTAGAGAGAAAGACGCATATTTTACAGCCCGGTCAAGTTTGGGGTCTCCCGTAACATCTAAGGCGGATGCTTCCCAGAGTTCACCCCATTTACCGGCAGATTCTTCCAGCAGCTCTTCAAAGCCTTTCCCCTGCCGGGCTGTGAGAAAAGCCTTATTTTCTATTTCTTCCTTACTTTCAAGACCACTGTCTTTTGAAGAAAATACCCCCAGGGTTTTCTCAAAAGTAACGGGGCTCCCACGACGGGCCCTTACCGAGGCGGAGTGGCTTATCCACCCGGGCCTCTTTACGGTCTCAGTCTCCGGGGTCACTTCCCTGCCTCCGGAGAAGACCCTGTTCCTGACCGCCTGGGAAACGTACATTCCGTTATTAACCGTTCTGGAGGTCATAAGCATCAGATTCTCTTCCGATTTAAGGGTCTCCTCTTCTAAAAGCTTCAGAACGTCGCCTCTGACATTGGTATTTGTAACTTCACCGTTTATGCCTGACTCAAATTCAATCGTTCCGCTGAAATTAACCGGGGTTACCTCAACCTCCAGAGCACCGGTGGCGGGGTTTGCCATATTCAGCATCCGCCTGAAACTTATATCGGCTATCCGACCGTCAGGGTCCTTCCAGCGGAGAGAGCGTGTAAGAACCCCGGTTTTCATATCAAGCCTGCGGGAATAATCCAGAAGTTCTCCGGTAGAAGTACTGAACCATTCCCCCGTGACACCGCCAGAATTTATCCTGAAGCGAAGCGGCATCCAGTCAGGAATATTTACAAGTTGTTCTATTCCTGTCTGGTCCTGCTCGTAAAAACCTGCCAGGTATGTATTGGATTTCATCCCGTTGAAAAATCCTTCCTCGGATATAGAACGGCTCATTATCTTACCGTTCCCCAGCCCGAACCTGGCATCATAGTAACTTTCAAGCTCAGGATCATAATTATCAACAGATATTATCCAGTTATCGAAAGGCAAAGCGCCCTCTGCAGAGCCGCGCCCATATATTCCGGAAAACCCGGAAATCATTAAACCCGTGAGCCCCATTAATTCCGATGAATCAGGTGTTTTAGTGTCATCACCGGAGATTATAGATTTCCTTAAATCTTCCAGTTCCCTTAAATAAATATCTGAGAAATACGGGTAAGAATCCCTGTACTCGGATAAATCCTCTACCGCCTGGTCAATAATTATTAATTTTGAGTTCCGGGTCTCAGCATTATAAATATCCCTGACTGCCGAAGAGTATATAACGGTTATCTCCGAGGTAGAATTCAAACCTTTCTCCCTTATAGACTCATCAATCCTAACCACATCAGTTTCCACGGAAGTTGACATTCCTGCTTCAAGCATTCTCCGGGCAAGAGGAATATCGGAAAGATCAGCCTTTATCTTTGAAAAATCCACTTGAGTTCCGCCTGAAACATATTCAGCTATTTTTTGCAGGATAAGCCGTTCATCCTCTATACCATTAATAAAATTAATCCCCTGCTGAATCCCAACCATATTGAGTCTTCTTGTTATTATTTCTTTCTCTCCGGAACTTAGCGAATTCCAGGTTTCTGCAAATTCCAAAATCGCTTCAGGCTCCATAAGAATAAGAAAATCATTAAAATTATACGGAGCTAAATCAGGTATTATAACGCCAGGGGATAAAACTTCTTCTTCCTGATACCCAAGAAGGTTTCTGTAAACCTCCGCTTTTATTTTCTTATCCTCCAATATAGATGAGCCTTTAGATATTTCTATTATCCGGTCCATGTTTCTCAATACAAATTCTCTATATTCCTCTTCAACTTCGCCAGCATTTAACTGCTTATCTACCTCCATTAAATCAACCTGGTAATACTGAGTCTGCCCCTTAACTATGGACTCCGAATTTACCTGCACTTTATATACCCCGTCCTGCTCCCAGACTGTAACCCGGATAATTTCGGATTCCTTCCGCATAAGTTCGAATAATTCACTGTCCTGCAGTTCATTATTGACGTTTCTAATAATGCTCAGCAGTTCAAGTAACTTCATTCTCTCAACTTCATCAGAAGGGGCGGCGCTGCTAAATGAAAAACTTGGGAATAAATGGATAACTTCTACCTTGCCGTATGTGTACTGGTAGCTCTTTAGTAGATCAGCTTCGGAAAAAGCTCTTTCAAGTTCGTCAAACTTAAGTCTTCCATTGCCATCCAGATTCACATCAACGGTAGTATAAAAAAGAGGCGAATCATATAATCTTAGTTTTGCTGTGCCGGCTGAAATATCTATTTCCTCAAGGAAAAGTTCAGCCATAAAAACAACTTTATTTTTTAGTTTATCGGAGCCGTCAGCTTTTTTAATAAGCTCACCGGTGTTTTCGCAATACTCTGTATATAAAGACTCAAAGTCAAGCTCCTTGTAGCGTTCAACTTTTTCAAGAAGAGAATCAATATTTGTAACATATTCCCTGTAGGTCTCAGCAAAGTCCTCCCGCTCATTAGTAAAAGCATAGCGAGTCGGATAATTTTCACTTATCTTATAATAAATGATATCCCCCAAATCCCTTACAGTAATGTCATCCTGTATAGCTTCTCTCTCAATATGAAACCCAAGCTCGTCTTCTATGGCTGTAAGGATATTCTTTATATTTTCTTCGGAAGCTCCGTGGTCCCCGATAAGAAATGTTCTGAACTGCCTCCTTATATGCGGGTCTCCCTGTATCTCAGAAAAACTGAGTCCGAGTTCACTTCTTACTATATTTCGCACCTTCTCGGGTATATTGGTGCTCAGCCTGCTCCATTCCTCGTATCTTTCCGGATCCTCTGTCTTCAGCACATTAAGATGAAGATTATGTCCTATCTCGTGGACAACGGGCCGCATTGAACCGTAACTTATTATATCCATTGAAGTATGGAAAAGTCCCCCGGCGCCTGTAGCGTAATCCCCTTCCTGGTAATGAAGCATTGCGTCAAGGTGCTTAAGATGCCAGCCCGGAAGGTTATCCAGAACCCGCTGAACATATTCCTGGGATTCTTCATTATGATTAATAAGAACAACCTGGTTTTCCCCGAGAAAAGATTCGCGCGCAACGCGGCCCGCGCGGGTAAGCGCTGGATGCGAAGCATCAAACATCATTAATCCGGCCAGAAAAATAATTACTGCGGTCATAAACTTGCCGGTATTCCGCAGGCGGATAGCTGCAAAAGATCTTTCCCAGGGCTTGGCTTTACGCACAACCGCGTTTATAACAGCGTTTACTATAGCAGTTGCAGAGACAGTTAATGAGAATATGGAAAAAACCACCGCAGTTTTAACGGAACCCCTAAACAACGTATAATCCATGGAAAGAAAATTTTGAAAAGAGTCCACATAGAAAGAGAGCAGGGCGGGATACATAAACACATACGCCCCCATAAGTATCCCTGCCGGAAGCAGGGCGTACCTTAGGAAATATTTTGAAAATTCAACAGCCCGTCTCTTAATCCTTCTACTCACATAATCTCTTATCCTGGGGTTAAGGTCGTATGTCTCTCTGAATATCTCATTTATTACCCACCTGTTTGCTCTGCGGAAATCGGCGGCGGGGTTCAGGTCAAGGTAACCTATAACAGCAATAAATCTGTTCAGCTGGGTATAAAGCGGACCGGAAGAGCTGAGTAAATCAGACGGGATATACAGGCGCTCGCCTTTTTTAAATGAAAGGATATATTTTTCTGATGATTTTACTACCGGTTCAAAAAGACGGATATTCCCTGAATCAAGATACCCCTCAAGGGTATCTATAATTTTATGATGCTGATAAGAAACTTCCTCTCCTGCAGATGATTTAAGAGAAGAAACGGCACCTTCTAAGACTTCTTTCTCCTCAGCATTAAGGGTCCGGGACGTTATATCATCCGCAGTTATATCAATCCGTCCGGCCCCAATAAGTATCTCGCTTTCCCGTATGTAGGAGGGGGCCAGAAATTTTTCTTCGGGCAGGGTCTGAATCTGTTCTCTCCTGAACCTCTCGGCGTACCCGTCAAGAGAAGCCCCGGAACCGAAATCCCCGCATAGCTCCCCGATAAGGCCTCCGCGAGTAAAAACCTGTTTCCACTCGGCCGCGGCCCGGGTATCTTCACTCTCCTGAGGGTTCTCCCCGCTTACAAAGTACGTATCATAATCCCCAGCCCAAGGGGAGAGGTAGCTAAAGAGACGGAGCCCTGAAAGTTCTTCCGACCGGCCTGTAAGAATGGTATCCATAACACGGGTAACTTTCCGGTGCGTCGGATGGTTATCCTTTGAGTGAGGGAGGCTTACCCCAAGGATATTATCTCTCCCGTATCCTTCCAGGACTTTCTCAAGAGCCTCATTCAGTATGCTTACGCCCTCCGTCTCAACCTCGCCGGAACTCAGTCCCGGGAACCTGACGGTCATTCTGCCCGGAGCCCCCTCGGATAGAAGAGCCGCGGCGGCTTCAGCTTCCGCAAGCCTACGGGAGTGCTCTCCGTGGCTTTCGGTTATTATCCAATTCTCAACATCTATACCCTGTTCCAGAAGGTGCCGGATGAACGCGCCACCCGCTATCTCCGCGTCATCCGCGTGGGGTGATATAAATACAAAAACTTTTTTCGTATCGCGGGTATCAAATAACTCTTCTGAAGGAACCGATCGGGTACGGGTACCGTCAGAAAGAAGCTCCTCAACTGTAAAAGAATGGGCAAAATCTTTGTTTTCTGAAACCCCAAATTTTTCAGCCATATATCCGAAAAACCTGACTGAATGCTCCGCCGCTACGTCATACGGGGTCCTTAATATCTCATCCTTATAGGCCCTTATCCCGTTTACAAGGAACTCTTTAAGGCGGTCGCCGAATACAAAGAACCAGTTATGCTCCGAATCAGATAAATCCGCCGGAAGGGTCTCGTAATAGAGAATATTAACCGGCTCGGCCCTGGGAAGAGTCCGCCCCCACTCCAGTATCCTGTTTCTTAAGTAGTCGTCTCCTTCGGGAAGAAGAATAATATCCGGATTAGACTTTGAGAATATTTTCTCAATCCTATCAGCTTCCCCGTCAAGAACCTCCACCCGGTTATCTTCCTTAAGTCTGCTTATAAGGTTTCCGGCAAAGAGACTGGATTCACCCGGGGTTCTTTCAATGAC
>SLGR01000025.1 GCA_007136585.1 Candidatus Sumerlaeota bacterium
AACGCTGCAACTTAAATACAAAGGGAAAGGTGCGTACCAATGAGAACTTTTTTTCTGATTTTATTTTTTCTGGTTGTTGGGGGATTATTTGCGTTTATGTTTTTTTACAACAAGCTTATCACCCTCAGGCACCGTTTCAGGGTTCTCTTTTCCAACCTGGAAATTTACCTCAAGCGCAGGTATGCCATCATACCGGACCTTGTTTCAAACGCGAAACCTCAAATGGAAGAAGAGAGCGATATCCTTGACACCCTCCTGAGCGCAGGGAGCCGGGCCGAAGAATCTATAGAAGAGGTCTCCGAACACCCCGAAGACCCAGAAATAATGGGACCCTTCATTGAAGCGGAAAAACAGGTGACCGTTTCTCTCAAAAAAATCTCGGATGCCGTCAAAGAAAACCCGGCTGTAAAAGCCGACCCCACGATACTGGAGCTCCTTGATAAGATCTTTTCTACCGACAAACTAATGATTCGCGGAATCCGCGAGTATAATGAGACTGTTGAAGAGTATAATGAACTCCGCAGAATCTCACCTTACTCTATCCTGGCTGAAAAGCTTAATTTACCGGAAGCTGTCTCTTTCTATACCGTAGACGAAGATAAAGAGCAGCTTGAGCCCGGAGAAGAGTAAAAAACTGGATGGATTTTTTTGAAAGCCAGGAAGCAGCCCGCCGTAAGTCAGGGCTGCTTATCTTTTATTACGTTACCGCAGTAGTTCTTATAATTCTGGGCGTTTACACCGTATTTTCACTTCTCATTAATGCGAACGGGAACGGGTTCTGGGACCCCGCTCTTTTTCTTTATGTGGGAGGGGGGACACTCCTTGTGATAGCCTCCGGAACTCTTTATAAGGTCAGCCAGCTCTCGGCCGGGGGGAGCAAAGTAGCGGAACTTCTGGGGGGAAAACCTGTTGATCCGCATACTATCGAACCCGCGGAACGTATGCTTATTAACATTGTTGAGGAGATGTCCATCGCATCCGGACTTCCGGTACCTCAGATATACATACTTGACCGGGAAAAAGCCATAAACGCCTTCGCCTCCGGGCTTACTCCGGATGATGCCGTAATAGGAGTAACCAGAGGCAGCCTGGAGTCCTTTTCACGGGATGAGATGCAGGGGGTTATCGCCCACGAGTTCAGCCACATACAATACGGGGATATGCAGCTTAATATAAAACTTATGGGTGTTCTCCACGGTATACTTATCATTGCCCTTACAGGATACGCCCTTCTCCGATCTTCCCTGTACAGGCGGTCTTTCGGTCAAAGGTCAAGAGACAACAGAATGCCTGTAATCCTTCTCGGCCTCGCCCTTGCCGCGATAGGATACATAGGAGTTCTTTTCGGAAATATCATAAAAAGCGCCGTATCCCGGCAGCGTGAGTACCTGGCGGATGCCGCGGCGGTGCAGTTCACCAGAAACCCCGCCGGAATAGCGGGAGCTCTTAAAAAGATAGCAGGTCTTCCCGCCGGGTCGGAGGTGCGCAGCAGCCACGCGCAGGAAGCCAGCCATCTTTTTTTCTCAAACGGCGTCAGATCAGCCTTAATGAACCTTATGGCCACGCACCCTCCGGTAAGGGAAAGAATAAAAAGACTGGACCCGTCTTTCCGCGAAGAGGATATACAGGCGGAGAGTCTGCTGGAAGAGACCGGGGGGGCGGCAGAGGATATTTCCGGGGAAAAAAGAAGTATAAGAGTGCGCCCGGAGGAGATCCTTGCCACAGCCGGGACAATACTCCCGGAGCACCTGGAATACGCTTCAGAGGTAATCAGGAATATTCCGGATAACCTTCTGAAATTTGCCCATGATCTGCCGGGAGCAGAGGCCGTCGTCTACGCTCTTCTTCTCAGCCGGGATGATATGATAAAGGCGGGACAGATTCAGAAAATAAGGCAAAAGACATCTCCGGAGGCTTTCAGCATAACAAATATCATATCCGCAGAGGCTTTCTCCCTGCGGGAGGAATACCGAATACCTCTCCTTGACCTGGCGATATCATCGCTTAAGAAAGATACGAGGGAATCATACCTGAGATTCAGCTCAAATATACGAACTCTCATTGAGGCGGACGGGAAAGTATCATTGTTTGAGTATATGGTACGGACCATGCTCCTGCGCCACCTGGGCCCGGCTTTCAGTAGACCTCATCCTCCAACGGTAATGTACAGAACGCTGAGAAGCCTGAAACCGGAGTGCCGCCTGATTCTCTCTCTTCTTGCCCATTACGGTGTTGACGAAGAATCGGAAAAATCTGCCGCTTTCGCGAAGGGGGCCGGAAAAACCGGGGTTATAGACCCCGGGAGTCTTCTTCCGAAAGATAAGTGCCGATTCAAAGATCTTGAAAAGATTCTCGGAAAACTCGCCCTCACCGCGCCTCTTCTGAAAAAACAGCTGCTTGACGCCTGTATAACCTGCGTTGCTTCCGACGGCTACATAACCGTAAGGCAGGCTGAACTCATACGGGCAACCGCAGATACCCTCGGGTGCCCCATTCCCCCGGTGCTCCCAGGAAAAATTCAAGGGTAACCACCCGGTTTGATAATTTTTTCCGTTTGGATTATAATAACCGCGTCGGCCGGGATGGCGAAACTGGCATACGCAGCAGATTCAAAATCTGCCGGAATCTGATTCCATGGGGGTTCGAATCCCCCTCCCGGCACCAGCGGGGTTTAATTAAATCTGGCTCACTTATGAAAGAAACAATATTGGAGATTAAAACGCAGGGTACCAGAGTATGTTCACTCAAAAAACAGGGTTAAAGGATTTTCTTGCAGGCGAGAACCTTATAGACTCCCAGACACTTAACAGCCTGGAACTCCGCGCAAAACAGCTTGGCAAATCCCTTGAACAGATCATCGTAGACACAGATACCATACCTAAAGGGGAGTTCCTTCAGGCCCTGAGCAGAAAATGGGATGTCAAACCCGTAGACCTGGACTCCCTTGAGATAGATACCGATTCGGCCCGTCTCGTACCTGAAACAACCGCCAGAAGATATCTGGTTCTGCCCTTTGCAAAATCCGAGACTGAGCTTTACACCGCTATGGCCAGGCCCTGGGACCTTACCGCCATTGAGGACCTGCACCTTAGAACCGGATACAGCATAAAACCCTTCCTCGCTCTGCCGGCGGATATTGAGAAAGGACTGGCCTCTGTATTTACCCAGGACTCAAAGCTGAGTGATTATATTTCCGGCATAGCGGGATCCGAAACTTCCCAGAAAGACCTTGTGGAGGAGGATGATGCCAGGGAAGAGATAACGATGGAAAGGTCTGGGGACGATGAAAAACAGGCCAAGCAGCTCGCAAACGCTATCATACTTGAGGGGCTGAAGCGGGGGGCCTCGGATATCCACATAGAACCCTTTGAGACAGTGCTTCTCATAAGATACCGCATAGACGGACAGCTCCACAAATCATCGTTTAACGTGCCAAAGAAACTGGTTAACGCCATCATAGCCCGCATAAAGATAATGTCCCGGACAATGGATATTACCGAGAAAAGAATGCCCCAGGACGGCAGGATTCAGATAACTTTCCAGTCCCGCCCCATAGAGTTCAGGGTCAACACCATTCCCACGGCTTACGGTGAGAGCTGTGTAATGAGAATACTTGACCGAACAAGCATAAAGGTGGATCTTCCCAAGCTGGGATTTCTGCCGGATACGCTGAGTACTTTCCAGGAAATTTTGAGGAAACCTTACGGGATAATACTGGTCTCCGGTCCGACCGGAAGCGGTAAATCCACGACCCTTTACTCATGTCTGAATTACCTGATACAGGAGTCTAAAAAGAACCCGGACGGAAAAGACCGGGACGTTACCCCGAAAAAAATACTTACTGCCGAAAACCCGGTGGAGTATGACCTCGGGGAAGTCGTACAGCTTAATATCAACCCGGAGATAGGGCTTAACTTTGCCGAGGCTATGAGAGCATTCCTCAGGCAGGACCCGGATATCATAATGGTAGGGGAAATAAGGGACCGTGAGACAGCCCAGATAGCTATGGAAGCTGCCCTGACCGGCCACCTGGTCCTTTCCACAATACATACGAACGATTCCCCTACCTCGGTATCCAGGCTGGCCGAGATGCAGGTCCCGTCCTATCTTATATCTTCCACAATTGAGGCGGTCCTGGCCCAGAGATTGATACGCATGATCTGCCCCGCCTGCAGCAGGCGCCAGGAAAAGATCCCTCCGGAGCTTCAGGAGGAGTTCTCAAAACTGGGTATTCCCGAGGATCAGATCAAGATGCGGCAGGGAACCGGGTGCAAGGAGTGCGGGGGGTCAGGGTACAAGGGCAGAAGCGGAATACACGAGCTCCTGGTTATGGACAGTGACGTAAGGGATCTGCTGCTTGAAGAGATAGCTGCAGGGCCCCTGAAAAAACTTCTTGCCCAAAAGGGTATGCGGACCCTCTGGCAGGACGGCATAATGAAAGTGGCGCAGGGAAAGACAACTTACGAGGAAATTTTAAGGGTGAGTCAATAATGGATAACTGCAAAGAATGCGGAAAAATCATCTTATCTGATTACAGGTTCTGCCCCAGGTGCGGGCTCTCTATTTTCGGGGATGCCCCGAAGGGAAGAGATTCAAATGACGGGAATGAACCGGAAGGCGATGCGGCCTCAAGGTTCTTCAGCCTGGCCAGAGAACTAAGCGAGGCCGCCAATATAGACGCGCTCCTTAAAAAAATCGGCGGGGCCATAGAAGAGATCCTCTGTGCGGAACGTTCTTCAATCCTTCTGCTGGACGAGACAGGGGAAAACCTTTATTTCAAGACCGCAACAGGTGAGGATATATTAAAGACGCTGAGACTCCCCATCGGCAAAGGTATCGCCGGGTGGATAGCCCAGCACAGGGAATCCCTTCTGGTTAATGACCCCTACAGCGACGAGCGGTTCTCTCCGGAGACCGATAAGAAGACGGGTTTCAGGACAAAATCCATAGCCGGGGTGCCTATGATATTCAACTCCCGCCTTATAGGTGTATGCGAAGCTATAAACAAGAAATCCGGAGATTTTACCGAGAGGGATATTGAGACTCTCTGCGGGTTTTCCGGGCTGGCGGCCGTCAGCATCGCCAATCTCCAGCTCCGGGCCGACCAGAAGAACTTATACTCAAACCTCATTGAGTTTATAGTGATGGCCGCCGACTCCCTTTCCCGGCCGGAACCATCTCCCCGGGGGCACGCCTGGGAAATGGCCCGGATGGCCCCTCTTATGGGGAAAGAACTGGGGATGCCGCTTCATACACAGCAGCTCCTCCAGCGGGCAGCGCTGATACACGATATAGGTTTCCTGGGACTTGAGTACCCGGAACTGATCGGCATAAACATCGACCGCAAGCTCAACAACGATGCCAGGTACCGGCTCCACACCGTGGTAGGATCCGAGATGATCAAAGGGATAAAGGTGATGAAGGAACTTCGCCCCTTTATAAGCTGCCATCACAGGTACCGGAACGGCGAAGGGTTCCCGGAGAAGATAAGCCCGGAGACTATTACCCTGGAAACCGAGATAATAGCCATACTTGAGGATCTGATGCTAAAAGGAGACAAAGCCGCGATTGATCCCGGGCGGTATACCGGCGAGGTTTTTGAAGCGCTTAACAAAATAACCTCCGGATGAAGGTCCCCAGGAAAATTCTTACGGCATCCGGGATTTTCCTGAGCCTGCTTTTTCTTTATTTTGCTTTCAGAAATGTAGAATGGGAAAATATTTTCCTGCTTTTCCGGGAAACAAATTATTTTTACCTTATCCCAATAGTAGTTTTCTTCTTCGCGGATTTCTCGCTCAGGGCCCTGCGATGGAAATTTCTGCTCCTTCCTGTAAAAAAATGCGGACTGTTGAACCTGCTCAGCTCTGTATTTATAGGTTTTTTTGCCAATAACCTTCTTCCAATGCGGGCCGGGGAGGTGATCAGGGCGTTTCATATCGGCATCCGCGAAAAAATATCAAAGATGAGCGCCCTGGCTTCTATCGCCGTAGAGAGAGTTCTGGACGGATACACTGTGCTCCTGGCCCTTGTTATAACTTTTTTTATCTTTCCTTTTGACCCCGCAGTAAGAAATATCCTTATCGCGGGAGCGGCATTTTTCTCCGCCTGCGCTTTTATTTTCTACTTTCTCCTCTACTGCCGGGAGCTTGAGACAGGGATACCCGGTAAGATCAGGGGATACCTGGTCAAAAACAGGGAAAAAGCTGCCTGCTCAGTGGTATCCTCTTTCATTATAGGACTGGGAGGTCTTAAATCCAGGCAGCTGCTCCCTTCGGCTCTTCTTTCCGCAGTCTCCTGGGCCCTGAACGCCCTGGTCTTTCTCCTTACAGCAAGGGCTATGGGGATCGCGATATCCTACCCGGGAGCTGCTTTTGTAATGGCGGTCACATCTCTGGGTATATCAATCCCGTCTTCACCGGGGTATATAGGCGTTTTTGAATATTTCGGGATACTCGCTGCTACAACCATAGGAATTCCGAGGAACGAGGCGGCGGGATACATCCTTTTCTGCCGGATTATACAGACAGGTCTTATAAGTATCGCGGGAAGTTTCTTTCTTTTAAGGGAAAATATATCTGTTTTTCAGCTGGGCAGGAGGGCTGAAGCGGAAACCTAATAGTTGTTTTCCAGGGCTTTTTTAATCTCTTCCTCGGAGGTTATATAGGGCTCAACCTCAAATCCGGTAAGTATTGATATAGCCGAGCATATCTCGCTCTCCTGCGGGTCGGTCATAGCGATCAGAAGGGTCTCTCCTTTTTTTTCAAACGGAACAAGCATATGCTTTTCGGCAATACTCCTTGGTATAAGCCTTGTAAGCTCTCCCGGTATATGACCGTACTCGGAAACCTTTATGTACGGATGCCCCAGCTGTTTTCCTATAAGCGATAGGAGTATCTCCTTATCAACGTACCCCATTTGGGTAAGGACCTCTCCCAGCCTGAGTTTTGACTCCTTCTGCTTCTCAAGAATCTCTTCAAGCTGGCTGTCATCAAGAAGGTTCAGGGATTTCAGTATCTCTCCCAGGCGCTGCTTTTTAATATTTTTTTTAGACTGCGGTACCATAAGATACTATATAGCAGAAGCTTTGATAAAAGTAAACCCGGGCAAATTCAGCGTCAAAGACTCTGCGAAAGAGGCAGTTTTACAGTAAACTCCGTCCCTTCCCCTTCCCGGCTTTCCACAGATATTTCACCCTTGTGATGTTTAATTATATCCCTTACAGTTGACATACCCAGACCTATACCCTTCTGCTTGGTGGTATAGAGAGGCTCAAATAACCTTTCCAGGGTTTCCTTATTCATCCCGGTTCCGACGTCTCTCAACTTAACTTCTACCGAATTTTCCTTACATTCAGCCTTTATAGTTATAGTTCCTCCATCCGGCATAGCTGATACAGAATTAGAAAGAAGATTCTGAAAAACCTGTTTCATCTTATCATAATCCGCCTCTACAAAGCAGCCCTCATCCGGGAGCGCAGATTCTACAAGAATATCCTGCGGTATATTTGAAGTTCTTACCGCTTCTTCTATGGGGTCGCAGATATTAATTCTCTCTCTGGCTAAAGTGGTGGCTTTTGAGAAATTAAGCAGGTCTGAAAGTATTCTTTCGGCCACTTCGGTTTCCATTGAAAGCGTCTCAATATACTCTTTCACTTCGGGCTCATCTGTATTTAAATAATTCTGAAGGTAGTAAACCGAGTTTCGTATATTTGTCAGGGGGTTTTTAAGTTCATGCCCGACCCCTGAAGCAAGTTTTCCGATAGCTGAAAGCCTCTCGTTTCGGAGAGCCAGATCACGAGCCTCCCTGAGTTTCCTGTTTGACTCTTCCAGTTCCTGCGTGTACCGGAGTTTCTCTTTCTCAAGACCCGCGATTTCCATGTTCTTTTTAACACTCCGCAGGAACTCTCCGGTTTCAAACGGCTTAGTAATATAATCCGAGGCCTGAGCTTTTACAGCCTTTATCGGAACTTCCTGGCTGGCATACCCAGTTATCACCATTACCTGGCTCTGATCCCCGTTCTTCTGAATCTCCCGAACATGCTCAATAAATTCCAGACCGTTCATATCCGGCATCCTTACATCCGTTATAATAAGCTCGTAAAACTCACTCTCTACCTCTTTAATTGCCTCACGGCAGTTATCTAAAGCTTTGACTTCATACCCTTCGCGTTTCAGCGCCTTTTCCAGGCTTTTGAGAAAAAGCCTGTCATCATCAAGTAAAAGTATCTTATAACTCATCTGGTTACCCCGGGTTCTTTCCCTGTCACTCCTTTAACTGCCGGCTGTATCCGGGCAGTTTTACTATAAATTTTGTCCCTTTCCCCAGTTCTGATTCAACCTCTATTACACCTTCATGTTCCTTTATTATATTATAACTTATATACAGCCCCAGTCCGGTCCCGGAGCTCACTTGCCTGGTTGTGAAAAAAGGATCAAAAAGTCTGGTAAGGTTTACCGAGGGAATCCCCTGCCCGTTATCTTCTATACTGGTTATGATAAACCCGTTTTCCTCAAGGGTACTGAAAAAGATCTCGCCCCTTTCTCTCTCATCCTCATTTATTGCGATTATTGAATTTAATGCCATATTCGTAAAAACCTGCTGAAGCTGGGCGGAGTTTCCCCAAACTGTAAGCGGTCTGGTAAGATCTTTTTTTACAGATATCCCGTGCTTCCGGGCCTGAGGGGAGACCAGAAGCAGAGCTTCCTCAATCACCTCGTTTATATCCAGGGCCTGCTTTGGACTTTCCTCTGATATCCTGGAATAGGAAAGCAGCTTCTGAACTATTTCCCTGCACTTTCTGGCAGCTTCCTGAATAACCTGCAGTGTTTCCCTGGTATCCTCATCCTTCTCATCAAACTCTATAAGAAGGGTCTGCACGCTTGTAAGTATAGCGCCCACAGGGTTATTTATTTCGTGGGCCATTCCTCCTGCGAGTGTCCCGATGGAAGAGAGCTTATCCGCCCGGGTCAGTTTCTCCTCCGTATCCTGCAAACGTTTCCTCATCCGGGAATGAATCCGGGTTTTTTTGAGCACTGTTGATAAACTTTCAGCAACAGACTCAGCTAATGTTATATCTTCTTCCGTAAAAGCCCCGGGAATTTTTTTATCTATATATATTAACCCTCTTATCCTGTTTCCCTGCCACATGGGGATACAGGCGGCGGCTCTTATCTTACTTGATAAGAGGTCGGTATCATAGGCAAACCGGTCATCCGCCAGGATATCGGAAACATAAATTGTCTTTCCGGTCTTCAGCGCTTCTTTCACAAAAGCCCGGCTCCTGAGTTTCTCCGCACCCGTCGTATCCCTGGATATTTCAGTATGCAGTTTTCCCTTACTATCCACCATAATAAAGCAACCTGAATCGGCTTTCAGGAGATCAATAACAGTATCAACACTCTTTGAAAGAAGCAGCCCGGTATCCGTCTCGGATACCATTAATTTCATTAACCCGGCCAACTCCGCTTCTCTTGAATTTTCTCTTACAGCCATATACCCCTAACTTATATTAATTATATCCGGCACTTTGTATGAAGCCAGCCGTTCCACGGCAAAAGATTTTATCTCGTCACAGGTAAGATCCTTGCCGAGTTTCACATCAGCCTTTAACTTGCCCGAAGCCCCTACTTCTCCTTCAGCAAAAACCCTCACATCCCTGATACAGGGATGTGAGATCAGAACCCTTTCGATCTCCGCAAGATCAATCTTTCTCCCGTTTGAAGTCGTGGTGCGCTCCCCGGGGGCGCAGTAAAAGAGAAACCCGTCTCTGTCAAGTTTCCCTGTATCCCCCGTGTCAAGCCAGTCTTCCCTGAGCACCCGGTCTGTATCTTTATTCCTATTGTAAAACCCCTTCATCAGACCGGGGCTTTGAATATAAATCCTGCCTTTCACATTCACTCCCGCCTCAAGGCCCGATCCGGGAATAATAATCCTGAGTTTGACTTCAGGGGCGGCAGAACCGACAGCGCCGGACCTTACCCGGTCCGGACGGCTGCAGGCAACAAACGAGCCCTCACTCAGACCGTATGCGGGAAGTATCTCAATCCCCAGAACTCTTTTTGTCTCTTTACTAGAAAAACCGGGGGGCAAATTTCCAAAGGAGATCGGATATTTAAGACAGGTGATATCTTCCCCGTTTTCATAATCCCTGTAAAGGCGCGTGTACATTTCCGGATAACTGTATAAAAAATCTATTCTTTCCGAACTGATATATCTGAATATCTCAGCGGATGAATGATTTCTTGTTAAATACGAGGTTCCTCCCAGGGTAAACGGCGCCAGAACCCCGGCTGCCAGAGAAAGCGGGTCGGAAAACGGTAAGAGGCTGAGAAAATTTTTCGAGGAATCCGCCAGAGAAGCCATTACATCAGCTGTATGCCTGTAGCCGTCTTGAGTAATAACAGCACCCACGGGATACCCCCATCCGCGGAAGGTGTAATTCAAAGCAGCCGGAGAACCGGAATCTTCTTTTATTACCCCGGAACCTGCTTCTGAGGACAGTTCTGCGAAACAGCATGAACCGGGGTATTTTCTTTTTATCCAGGGGTCGCTGTCGGAAATTATTACCTGTCTCTCCCTGATAAGGAATTCATCATACCCCAGCACTTTAAGTATTATATGGGAACTTGTTATCAGAACCTCAGGGCTGCAATCCTGAAAGATCTCCCTGTATTCCCTTAAGGTAAGAACAGGCTCAAGGGGCACGACGATTGCTCCTACCGCTATAAGCGCAAAAAATATAATTATGAAGTCGGGGGAGGCCGGAAGGATTACCGCTGCCTTATGACCTTCCTTTACCCCGGATTTTCTTAAACCCTGCTCAAGCCGTTTTACAGATTCCCAGAGTTCCCTGTACGTAAGTTCCCTCTCATTCTCTTTAACCGCTATTCCTGCGGGGTTTTTTTCAGCGGCTTCTTTAATAATACAGGACAAGTTCATAAATAGAACTCCCGGGGCACTTTGGAACCGGTCGCGGAACCGGCTCCTTCGGAACCTACTGTTTTTCCTTCATTATATTATTTATAATGTCCATA
>SLGR01000175.1 GCA_007136585.1 Candidatus Sumerlaeota bacterium
AGACCTGTCGTCGCTGACCCGGGCCAGAAAATCAGGTCGGGTCCCGGGGGGCGGTTCAATCAAAGCGGAATCCGTGATAACACCCACCCCGCATCTGATACGGCCGCGCCGGAGAGCCACAACCTTCTCCCTTTCAGAGAGAAAAACCATAGAGTTTTCATCTATTCTGACAGAGCTGCCTCTCTCAAACTCAATCTCCGCGTATGAGTTTGAGGCTGTCCTTATACCGTCATTTACTTTGAACCCGAAACCGGCAGAAGCCCGGGACCAGGATTGTTCCCCGCTTTCCCTTATCCGTACATCATTTTTAAACTCTTTCAAACGGGCTACTTCAATATCTTCCCTGAGGTATCTGTAAGGTATTCTTATGGTCATCTCCGGAAGTATAAGGTCGGGATCCCTGATAAGAGCGTTATTATACTCATGAAGTTCGGGCCAGCGCGAAGGATCCTCCAGGTATTTTTCTGAGAGTTTATGAAGGGTATCCCCGGAACGAACTTCCACAAGATAAAACTCTTCCGCTGAGAGAGTCATAAAACAGATCGCGGAAAAAAGAAAACTTAACAAAGATATGGCAGAATGTCTGGATAACCTGTTCATAATGAGATAACCTCCCGCTCCTGAGCTTTTAAATATTTAAGTTTTAAGCCACTATCAGTATTAAAAGGGGTAAATAACTAATCAAACCTGAGCTTCTCATAAGCCGACTCAAGAGACTCAGAGATAACGCTGTCGCCGCTTATAACCGGCATAAAATTGGTATCCCCCTCCCATCTGGGAACTATGTGAATATGCAGGTGTTCGTCAAAACTTGACCCTGCGGGGCGCCCTATGTTCATCCCTGTATTAAACCCTTGAGGGTTCATTGTCTCTCTCATCTTTCCTATAACCCTGCGGGTAAGCTCCATCATCTCCGAATAGGTATCGCCCGGAAGTCTCTCAATATCTCCGGTATGCTCATAAGGGGCAACCATGGTATGTCCGTTATTATAAGGGAAAATATTCAGAATAACAAACGCTTTTTTTCCCCTGTGAAGTATATAGTTTTCCCGGTCATTTTCTGAAGCCGGTTTGGTACAGAAAATACATTCCTTCCCGCCCGGAGAAGTAACATACTTTACTCTCCAGGGAGCCCAGAGTATATTGTGTTTCTTCCCGCATTCGGAACCCGGTTTAACCCCGTCCCCTGATCCCTTATTCATCGGAAACCCTCAGAAACTTCCTTTTCCCTATCTTAAGGACTCCGTTTGTACCGGGTTGGAGAAGCGCACCTATTTCAGTAATTTTTTCGCCTTCAAAACTTACCCCTCCCTGACCGATATATCTTTTCACCGAAGCTTTTGATTCAAGGAGCCCGCTCTCGTAAATTATATCAACTACACGCTTTGGAGATTTAAGGGAATAAACCGGCATATCCTCAGGCGCCTGACCCTCGGAGAAGACCTTCTCAAACTCCTCTTTAGCCGCTTCCGCGGCAGCGGAGCCGTGGTATCTTTCCACAATAAGACCGGCAAGCCTTTTCTTTGCTTCCATCGGGTGAAGGTTCTTAACCTCAGCTTCTTTTTCACGGGTAAGAAGAGCATAGTATCTCACCATCATCTTATCCGAAACCGACATTATCTTCCCGAACATCTCTGAAGGGGGGGCCTCTATGGCTATATGGTTGCCGTAGCTCTTTGACATTTTCCTCACCCCGTCAGTACCCTCAAGAAGCGGCATGGTAAGTATAGCCTGGGGCATCTGCCCCCTGTTTCTCTGGAAATCCCTACCCACCAGGAGGTTGAACTTCTGGTCAGTGCCCCCGATCTCAATATCAGAGCGGACCTCCACAGAGTCGTATCCCTGCAGGAGCGGGTACAGAAATTCTGATATACTTATGGGGTTTCCGGCTCCGTATCTCTGCGAAAAATCATTTCTCTCAAGCATCCGGGCGACTGTATACTCCGAAGAAAGCTCTATAAGCCCTTTGGTTCCCAGTTTCTCTATCCAGACGGAATTATGGAGGAGTTCGGTCTTTGCCCTGTCAAGTATCTTAAAGACCTGCCTCTCGTATCCCTTTACGGACTCCGCCACTTCTTCAGGAGTAAGAACAGGTCTTTCGGCGGTCCTTCCCGACGGATCTCCTACGAGGGCGGTAAAATCCCCGATTATAAAGAATACCGTATGCCCGAGTTCCTGGAACTGCCTGAGTTTCTCCATCACCACAGCGTGTCCAAGATGAAGTTCGGGAGCGGTAGGATCGGCCCCGAACTTTACCCTGAGCTTTTTTCCGGCGGAAATTTTTTCCTCAATATCCTCAATGCCGATTATCTCTTCAGCGCCGCGCGTTATTAATTCCAAGTGATTTTTTACATCCACGGATTTCATTTTCCAACCCGGTTCTCCAACAGCGTTTAATTCCTACTTAACTGACCGGGTAAGTTTAATAAATACTCATGAGTTAATCAACAGCTCTCCGGCGGAGAGGCTCTTAAAGCTTTCATTTATGTATACACAAAGGCATAGTGAGGGACTTATATTAAACAGCTCCCAAAGAAAAGTTTACGGCGCCGTTAAAAGAGGCGGGAGGTAATCAGAAAAAATCAAGTTTCAGCAGCATACTTTTTATATGCTGCTCAATAACGGAATTACTCTCCGGTGTGAGCAGGTAGTACCTCCGGTTTATATCAAGAAGTTTTCTCGCCGATTCGGGTTTTAAAATATCCGCCATATCAAGAAGGAGAGGTACTTCACGAATCAGCGCGGCGCAAAGGAGTTTGAACCCCGTTTTACTTCCAAGTCCCGCGGTAACGTA
>SLGR01000173.1 GCA_007136585.1 Candidatus Sumerlaeota bacterium
ACCTTGAGAGGCTGGAAAACTCCGCTTCCTTTTTCAGCTTCACTTTTCCCCGGGAGCTTATAATATCCAGTCTTGAGAATATACGGGTTCATCATAAGACGGGAAGGTTCAAAGTCAGGCTTCTTCTTTCGGGGTCAGGTGAGCTCAGCGCGGAAGCCTCCCCTGTTAAAAAGAGAGAAAAAATCCGTGTTATATTTTCCGGAAGAAAGATAGCAGGGGTTCCGGAGACTGTATTTCACAAGACAACTGAAAGGGAGGTTTACGACTTGCGGCTGCGCCTGGCGGAAGAGAGGGGGTTCTATGATGCGCTGTTTACAAACGCGGAGGGGGAGGTTACCGAGGGGGCCAGGTCTAACGTTTATCTGGAAAAAAACGGTGAGCTTTTAACCCCTCCCGTATCCTGCGGTCTGCTTGGGGGGACCGTGAGGCAGAAGCTTCTTGAGTCCGGACGGGCCCGGGAGAAGGTTCTTTACCCTGCCGACTTGAAGGATGGGGTTCTTTATATTTCAAACGCGGTCGAGGGGCTTGTTCGCGCGGAGCTTGCCGAAGGGTTGCTTGAAAAATGATTATTTATTTATTATAAATCTTGGTAATCGTGGCGGAGTAGCTCAGCCGGTCAGAGCAGAGGAATCATAATCCTCGTGTCGGGGGTTCGAGTCCCTCCTCCGCTACCATTTTGTTTGTCTGAATCCTCGGAACCGGAGAGAATATACCTGTTTAAAAAAATGCTTTCCAGAATAAAGGTTCTTATCATACCGCTTCTGATCGCCGGGTTCTTATCCGGAGCCGGGTGCGGGGATGCCGGGCTTTACGATTACAGTACTCCCGAGGGCGTCTTTGAGACATACCTTGAACAGGCCCGGACCCTGGCCGTTGTGGCCGACCACCGGCATTACAGGCGGGCTATCCGGTGCTTCACTGACAGCGTCTGGGAGTGGTTTGAGGAAAACTATGAGACCCTCCCGGCCGACCGGGAGGAAGATGTTTACGAAAACCTTTACAGGACAAAACAGAAGGCCTATGTCTTCGGCCGGGCAGTTGTCCCGGCCGGGCCGCCTCTCGACCCGGATGAGTACACCTTTTCCGAGGTCTCGGAAGATATCTGGGAGCTCAGCGTTGAAGGGTACCCCGAAACGATACGTTTTGTAAGGACCCGGCGCGGATGGGGTATAGAGGGTCTCTTCGGATTAAGGGATAAGGTCTCGGGCGGCGGCTGATAAAAGTGCACCCTCTTGAGAAGGCCCTCCTCCGCTCCCTTCCCGGGGAGCTGCCGCTTATTCTCTGTGTTTCGGGCGGGAGGGACTCTTCCGCCATGCTGGCCGGGATAGCCGGGATACAGGAGAACCTCTCTCATATTCCCGAGGTCATATACTTCGACCATAAGCTCAGGGAGGAATCAGCCGGAGAAAGAGAGTTTGTCCGCCGCGCCGCCTCCGACCTGGGTTTTATATTCACTTCTTTTGTTATTGACGTTAGAACCCACGCCTCCCGGACAGGATGCTCCATAGAGGAATCGGCAAGGGAAATGAGGTACGCCAGGCTCAGGGAATACGCGGAGATAAAGAATACGCCGGGAGTGGTGTTTACCGCGCATACGGCGGATGACCAGGCCGAGACGCTTCTTATGAGGTTTATCTCAGGCACCGGACGGACGGGGCTCCGGGGGATAAGGGAGAGTTTCAGTCTCTGCGAGGGGTGGAAGGTTGTAAGGCCCCTCATAGGTGTCTCCCGCGCAGAGGTTGAAGATTACCTGGAAACAGAAAAAATCAGGTATGTAGTTGATAAGAGCAACTTTGATACCGCTTTCAGGCGCAACTTTGTGCGCCACCGACTCATACCGGAAATACGCAGGGTAAACCCCTCTGTTACCGGAACCCTCTCCCGCCAGGCGGAGATATTTGCGGAAGAGGAAGAATTCCTGGAAGAGTCTGTCCGCTGCGCGCTTAAAAAGGTAGGAACTTCCGAAAAAAACGGGGCTTATTTTATTGAATTAAGCGCTATTATGAGTTATAATACCTGGCTGAGAAGACGGCTGCTCCGGAGGTTCTCTCCGGTAGAACTGGATTACAGGAAAACCGGGGCCATTGACAGGCTTCTCGGAAGGGAAGGGTCCGGATCCTCGGTTGATATAGGAAACGGGTGGAGAGCCAGGAAGGAGTATTCGTTCCTGGTATTTGAGAGGGCATCGGATCCGCCGGAGCTCTTTTCAGTTGAGCTCAAGGTTCCAGGAAGGACGCTCATAAAAGAGGCCGGCAGGGCTGTAACTCTCAGGGATATCCCGGCGGAGGAGGCGCTTTTTCCGCCCCCGGGTTCAACCGAGTATTTTGACCCCGGGAATGTATCCTTTCCCCTTCGGGCGCGCTCAAGACAGCCCGGGGACCGTATAAGCCCCTGGGGAATGGAGGGGAGTAAGAAGGTAAAGGACCTCCTTATAGACCTGAAGATCCCGCCCCGGGAACGGGATCGGATGATCGTGATTGAAGATACGTCGGGGGTTCTCTGGGCAGCGCCGCACAGGCGGTCCTCACTTGCCCCGGTTATGCCCGGGAGCGGGAAAGCGCTTGAGATAAGAGTTGAAGATGAATGATAGAAAGAATGAGATAGGTAAGACCCTTCTTACAGGAAGGCAGATAGCAAAGAAAGTAAAGGAACTGGGTCGGGCTATCAGCTCGGATTACCGGGGGCTGGACCCTGTCTTTGTGGGGATACTTAAGGGGAGTGTGATATTTCTTTCGGACCTTCTCCGGGAGATAGATATAGAATGCTCGGTTGATTTTATAGCCCTGTCATCGTATATGGGGGAGACCGAGACCTCGGGGGTGGTCAAGGTGGTTATGGATCTCCGTGAATCCATAAGGGAGAGGCACGTGGTGCTCATAGAGGATATAGTGGATACCGGGCTCAGTATGGCTTACCTGCGGGACAACCTTCTTACGAGGCAGCCTGCCAGTTTCAGCATATGCTCGCTTCTTTCAAAAACTGCTGCGCGCAGGGTGCACGTAGATCTTAAGTACACGGGCTTTGAGGTTCCGGAAGAATTTCTGGTAGGGTACGGGTTGGATTACAGGGAGAGATACAGGAACCTCCCTTATATAGCCGCCCTTAAGCCGGAAGTATACAAGGGGGAGTAATGCCGACCAAGAAACAGAAACAGCCGCCCAGGTTTTATAAAAGTCTCTCACTCTGGATATTTATCATACTGGGGGCGGTTCTTATTTCAAATTATATCGCCACCAGGGAGGATATAGAAGAGATACCCTACAGTGAGTTCAGGCAGAAGCTTGAGGCCGGTCGCCTGGTAGAGGTCAAGATAAGCGAAGAGAAAGTTACAGGCTCTTATACCGATATAGACGGAACCGAGGTGAAGTTCGAGGCGGTAACTGTGGAAGACCCCGATCTTGCCAAGGACCTCCGGGAAAAAGGGGTTACCTTTGAAGGAGAGAGGACCGGCGGGTGGGTGCAGATGGTTTTTTTCAGTTTCGGTCCGTTTATCCTTTTTATCGTGATATGGATACTTATACTGAACCATATGCGTTCCGGGGGAAAGCAGGCTATGAGCTTCGGGCGCTCAAAGGCAAAGATGCACGTGAAGGGAAAAGGGAAGACCATTACTTTCAAGGATGTAGCGGGGCTGGACGAGGCAAGGGACGAGCTGATGGAGATCGTGGAGTTCCTGAAGAACCCCAAGAAGTTCACAAGGCTTGGAGGGGAGATCCCGAAGGGTGTGCTTCTTTACGGGTCCCCAGGAACGGGGAAGACCCTTATGGCAAAGGCTATAGCAGGGGAGGCCGCTGTCCCGTTCTTTTCAACCTCCGGAAGCGAGTTTGTGGAGATGTTCGTGGGGGTGGGAGCCTCCCGCATAAGGGATATGTTTGAGAAAGGCAGGAGGAGCGCCCCCTGCCTGATATTCATTGATGAGCTTGACGCTGTCGGGCGGTCCAGGTTTTCGGGGCTCGGGGGCGGTCATGACGAGCGTGAACAGACCCTTAACCAGATACTTACGGAACTGGACGGGTTTGATTCTCGTGAAGGAGTTATACTTATAGGGGCGACCAACCGCCCTGATGTGCTTGACCCTGCCCTTCTGAGAAAGGGCAGGTTTGACAGGCATATAAACGTTCCCCGTCCGAATTACAAGGAACGGAAAGAGATATTCCAGCTTCACGCAAAAAAGATAAAACTTGCCGAGGATATAGATTTCGGGGTGCTTTCCCGGAGAACCCCGGGGTTTGCCGGAAGCGATATATCCAACATAATGAATGAGTCCGCTCTCCTCGCGGGACGGGAGAATGCCTCCGGGGTAACTATGAGGCATATAGAGGAGGCCATAGACCGGGTAATAGCCGGTCCCGCAAAGAAGAGCAGGATAATATCAAGTGAGGAAAAACGCAAGGTGGCCTATCACGAGTCAGGGCATACCCTTGTAGCCCTTCACCTTAAGAAAGCCGATCCCGTTCACAAGGTATCCATACTTCAGAGGGGTCCTGCCCTGGGGTATACGCTGCAGCTTCCACTGGAGGACCGCCACCTTACCTCGGAGGAGGAGATACTGGACAGGATGAGCGTTATGCTGGGGGGGCGTTCGGCGGAGGAGCTTATTTTCGGAGAAAAGACCACCGGCGCGCATGACGACCTGCGCAGGGTAACGGAGATGGCTTACAAAGTAGTTGTGGAGTACGGTATGAGCGAGGAGCTCGGCCCCCTGACCTACCAGCGCGACAGGGAGAATATATTCCTGGGGCGGGAGCTTGCCCAGGGACGGGAGTACTCTGACGAGACCGCCCGCCGCATTGACGAAGGGGTAAGGAATATCGTGGAGAAATGCCACGAAAGGGCCAGAGCTCTCCTGAAGAAGCATAAGGAGAAGCTTATCGCCCTGGCGGAAGAGCTTGTGGTCCGTGAACAGATAGAAGGCGATGAGATAAAAATTATAGCCGGGATAGAGCCTGAACCCGGGGATCCGGAGAAAGATTCCCCTTCCGGAAAATCCGTATCGCGAGGAAGGAAAAAGCGAGGTTCATCAAGAGATAAGGACGAGGCTTCCGGCGAAACGAAAGAAGATGCCCCCGGTGAAAAAGGCGGATCAGAAGATGGACAGTGAAGCCATAAGAAAATCAGTAAAGGAGTTCCTTAAAGCCATAGGAGAGGACCCCTCCCGTCCCGGTTTAAAGGATACGCCGGAGCGGGTTGCCGGGATGTGCGCCGAGATATTTTCTGGTTACGGGTCACCGTTTGAGCCTCCGCCGGTTTATTTTCAGGAAGAAAGTTATTCTGAGATAATACTTGTCAGGGATATAGAGTTTCACTCTGTCTGCGAACATCATCTGCTGCCTTTCTACGGACGGGCCCACGTGGCTTACATACCCCGTGAGGGTAATATTACAGGTATCTCCAAAATAGCGAGGCTGGTGGGGTCGATTTCAAGCCGGCTGCAGCTCCAGGAACGCCTTACCCAGTCTATAGCCGACCAGATGATGAGTAACCTGGACCCCCTGGGAGCGATGGTGGTAATGGAGGCGAGGCATCTGTGCATGATAATGCGGGGGATAAAAAAACCTTCTTCAAGTGTGGTGACATCGGCTATGAGAGGTATCTTTCTCAAGGATGCAAGAACCCGGTCGGAGGCGCTCTCTCTGATACACAGACGCGAGCTTTGAGAGTAAGAGACCTCATCGGGGAACCCCCGGCGGTGATGGGGATACTTAACGTTACGCCGGATTCTTTTTCCGACGGGGGAAGGTTCCTTGAAAAGGAAAAGGCCGTTAACCGGGCCCTAAGGATGAAAGAGGCCGGAGCGGCTATTGTTGATATAGGAGGGGAGTCCACAAGGCCGGGGGCTTCTCCCGTGAGCGAGCAGGAGGAGATATCCAGGGTTATCCCTGTGATAGAGGAAGTCGCCTCAAGGGGTATCCCGGTCTCCTGCGATACATCAAAACCGGGGGTCGCCCGCGAGGCCCTACGGCGGGGGGCTGTTATGATAAATGATGTGCGCGGTTTTTCAGACCCGGAGATGAGGGAAGGTGCAGCCGGGTATAATGCGGCGGTATGCGTGATGCATATGAAGGGCACCCCACGGAGTATGCAGAGCGGACCACGGTATGAGAACCTGCTCTCCGAGATAAGGGAGTACCTCCACCGGCAGGCCTCGCTCTGCCGGGAGGCGGGGATCCCCCGGGAGGAGATATTCATTGATCCCGGGGTGGGTTTCGGAAAGACCCTTGAACATAACCTTGAGTTAATCGCAAACGCGGATTTTTTTACGGTGCGGCACCCTGTGCTTATGGGGGTCTCGCGCAAATCGTTTATAGGTATGATATCCGGGCTGCATCCCCGTGACCGGCTCGGAGGCTCGGTGGCTTCGGCCTGCTGGTTAGCTCTTAAAGGGGTGGATATTCTCAGGGTTCATGATGTGAAAGAGACGGTGGAAGCCCTTAAGGTTATTAAAGAGATAAGGAAAAGGCGTAATGAGTGACTTTTTCTATATAGCGCAGAGGATCTGGCTTGATTACCTGAGGCATATCGCGGATATACTTATAAGCGCTTTTATAATATACAAGCTTATGGCTCTTGTGCGCGGGACCAGGTCCGTTCAGGTTCTGAGGGGGATACTTTTTCTTCTCGCGGCGACCGTCATATCCAGCGTCCTGGACTTTGTCCTTATAGGGTGGATGCTGAGGTGGTTCTGGGTGGCGGGGGCGGTAGCGCTTGTGATTGTATTTCAGCCCGAGGTCAGGAGTTTCCTGGCGGATCTTGGCTCAGGGCGCCTTACCAGGCTCATTATGCGCGGCAAGGCCGAATTCCTTGACGAGGTTTTGAAAAGCCTGAAGAATATATCCAGGCGCGGGCAGGGGGCCCTTGTGGTCCTTGAGCAGGATACGGGGCTGAGAAATTACATTGAGACGGGGATAACGATTAACGCCGAGGTTACAAGTGAGCTGATAGAGACGATTTTCACCCCCCAGTCCCCTCTTCACGACGGGGCGGTCATAATCTCAGGGGACAGGCTTATAGCCGCGGGGTGCATACTTCCGCTGACACATAACCCGATGATGTCAAAGGTCATAGGGACAAGGCACAGGGCCGCCGTGGGGCTTTCCGAGGTCTCGGATGCGATAATATGCATCGTCTCTGAGGAGACAGGAGAGTACTCAATGGCGCACGACGGCACTCTCAGGAAAGGGCTGGAGCTTGATGAGATAAAGAAAACCCTTATGAGGCACTACCAGGAGAAAGCTGCCGAGAAATCGGCGGATATTGATCAGTAGAAGGAACCGGAAACAGGATAATGACGCGCAAACAGATGAAGAAAAACTCTCTTTTAAAGCTGCTGGCTCTTTTCATAGCGGTACTCCTCTGGATATACGTTATGTATATGGGGCAATGATAAAACTGGGGGTAAACATAGACCATGTCGCAACCCTCCGTCAGGCCCGCCGACAGGGGATCCCCGATATAGTACAGGCGGCCCGGGCCGTCTCTGCCGGAGGCGCTGATATCATAACCGTTCACCTGAGAAGGGACAGGAGACATATACAGGATAGCGACCTTTATCTTCTTAAAAAAAACTCCCCTCTTCCCCTTAATATGGAGATGGCGGCGGACCGGGATATAACCGGTATCGCCCTTGATGTGAGGCCGGCGAGCGTATGTCTGGTCCCTGAGAACCGGATGGAACTTACTACCGAGGGGGGGCTTAACGTAAAAGAAAGCGCCTCCGCCCTTGAAGAGACTCTCCCGGTTCTTAAAAAAGCCGGGATAGAGGTATCTTTTTTTATTGACCCCCTTAAGGAGCAGGTAAGGGCCTCTTATGAGGCCGGGGCCGATGCCGTGGAGCTTCATACGGGAAGTTACGCAGACTCAGGGCCCGAAACCCTTGAAGCTGAGCTGAACCGGCTGAGGGAAGCCGCCGCCCTTGCGGTGGAGCTAGGGCTGAAGCTCAATGCGGGACACGGGCTTGATTACTCAAACCTCATTCCCGTAAGGGATATCCCCGGTATAAGCGAACTTAATATAGGGTATTCCATCGTATGCCGGGCTATCTTTACGGGGCTTGAAGCGGCGGTGCGGGAGATGAAAGAGCTGATTTTGTGAGAAATAAGCGGAGAGGCCTGGTCTTTCTTCTCCTTCTTTCCGCGGGGTACTGGCTCTTTGTTTTCCTGGGACCCCGGGAGGAGCCGGACGTGAAGATGCCCTGCCGGGATACGGGCCAGATGGTGCTTGAGAGCACCATAGATGTTTTTAAGGAGATCCGGGGACGGTACCCGGAGTCATTGGAGGAACTTAAGGAGCAGGGTTTCCTTGATGAGATTCCGGATAGCGGAGATACCCCGTGGGATTACACCCCGGAGGACGGGGCTATCAGATGAGCATAGCCGGGACGGGGATTGATATAGTATGCACCTCAAGGTTTGACCCTGCGCGGGTGGAGGCCCTGGCCGGGAAGATGTTGACGAAACGGGAGGCTGAGTACTGCCGGAGCCGCAGGGATTTTATCCTGCATATGTCCGGGAGGATAGCGGCCAAGGAGGCCTTTTTCAAGGCGGCAAACCGTATTGACAGCAGCCTCTCCTGGAAGGATATAGAGGTCACCTCCCGGGGGGTTCCCGGGCTCTCCGGGGAGTGCCGTGCCTACAGTCTCCTTGAATCAAGGAACCTCCAATGCAGTCTCTCCATATCCCACGATACCGGGTACGCGGTTGCCCACGCGCTTATTTGGAGCAAGGAATGAAGAAATTGAGTCAGCCCCCGCTGGCACGGTTTTCCTCATTCTCGCAGCCTATGGCTGCTCCGAGGGGTTCCGTCCGGAGGACGGAGCAAACCCGGAAACCCGTACCGCCGGGGACTGTAAATGTATATAAGGGTATTTTCAGGTGAAACGCCCATGAGTAAAGACACGCAAAAAGCAATTAAAATACTGAGTCAGCCTCTGCCGGCATCCGTTTACTCATTCTCGCTTCGCTCCGAGGTCGACCCTGTCGAAATCCGTAAACATATGCCGGCATCGTCTGAGGGTGTATGCGTGGATATTTTCAGATGAAGATAATAACTGCTGAGGAGATGAGAAGGATAGACAGGGCTTCTTCCGTGGATCCGGAAACCCTTATGGAGAGGGCCGGAAAGGGTCTCGCGGATTTTATACGGTTCAAACTCCCCCGGATTCCCGTCTGTTTTATCTGCGGCAGAGGAAATAACGGCGGCGACGGTTTCGTTGCGGCCCGTTACCTGAAGGAGAAAGGGTTTGATGTGGATATTCGTCTGGCCGGGGATCCCGGAAAACTTTCAGGTCTTCCGGGGACCCAGGCCGCAAAACTTAGTATTCCGGTAAGGGGTATCACGGATCCTTCGGAACTGAAGGAGGTTCTTAAAACACCCTCAATAGCGGTTGACTGTCTTTTCGGAACCGGGTTCAGGCCCCCCCTGGATTCCTACTCCCGGGGTATTCTTGAAATTATAAATAAAAATAGTAAAATAACCCTAGCCTGCGATATTCCCTCGGGTGTAAACGGGGATTCCGGGGATGCTGACGGGGGTGCCGTTTCTGCGGATATCACTCTCAGTTTTGAGTTTCCCAAGATAGGGCATCTTCTGGGCCCCGGCGCGGAGCTTACAGGAACCCTTGAGATAGCAGGGATCGGGACCGGGGTTTCACCTGAAAAATTTTTTCAGGAAGCGGAACTTACGGTTCCAGGGGATATAGATTTTTATTTCCGGCGCCGTAAAAGGGATACGCATAAAAAAGTTTTCGGACATGTTCTTGTACTCGGAGGCTCTCCCGGTATGGCCGGGGCCCCGGGTATGGCGGTCCTCGGAGCGCTGAGAGCCGGTGCGGGGCTTGTTACCTGCGCTGCCGGAAAATCGGTCGCGGAGGCCGCGGCGGGATGGGCTGCAAGTTCCATGCAGCTTCATCTTGAGGAGAACCCCGACGGGTCAATTAAAAGCGGTTCAGCCGGGATGATATCCGGTTATGCTGGCCGGAGAAATGTGGATTGTCTTCTGATAGGCCCCGGGCTGGGCGCGGGGAAAGAGCAGTCAGAGCTGGTTAAAAGAGTTATTGAGGGATCCGGGTCTCCGGTTCTTATTGACGCCGACGGGCTTAACGCCCTTTCCGGCAGACTGGAACTGCTCAGGGAGTGCCGGCAGCCGGTGCTTCTTACGCCGCATCCGGGGGAGTTTGAGAGGATAGCCGGGTACGGGTGCGGAAAGTCCCTGCCGGAGAGGATAAAAGCGGCGCGGGATCTCTCCGAAAGAACAGGGTCAGCGGTTCTACTGAAAGGGTACAGGAGCATTATCGCCTCGGAAGGGGAGGTTTTTATAAACCCGACCGGGGGGCCCGCTCTTGCCGCGGGCGGTTCGGGGGATGTCCTGGCCGGGATATGCGGCGCGCTTATGGGTCAGGGGGTTACACCTTTTGATGCCGCGCGGGCCGGGGCATGGGTTCACGGGCGCGCCGGAGATATCTCCGCCTGGCATACGAACGAACGTTATGTTCTGCCGGAAGATATATTGAATAACCTTTGGAGAGTATAGTGGTGCAGTTTGCAGAAGGAGGAATGTATGCTTAGTGTAATTTTTGGTCTGGCAGGTATCGTTATAGGAGCGCTCTGGCTTGCCGCGTGGGGAGCCTGGGAGCCGTTTCTGGTAGTTCTTCAGGGTTCAATTCCGCCGTTTATAATCCTTGTAGGTCTCATCGCCGTAGCGGCCGGTATATCCAGTATGAAGGATAATATGGCGGCTAAAAAGGAAGAGGCTGAGCTGGAGGAAGAATCCGGTTCGGAAGAACCTGCCGCCCCGCAGGAAGAATCCGGACCGGAAGACATTTCCGGAGCCCAGGAGCCTGAAGAGGAAAAAAGAGAAGAATAAGAGCGTTTTACGCGGATACTGATTTCGGGGATCCGGTTGCCCGCATGTGCTGTGGGAAAATAGAAAAAAAAACCGGTTCTCCCGAGGAAACAAAGAGTTTCGGGAGAAGTCTTCTCAGCTTGCTGAAAG
>SLGR01000161.1 GCA_007136585.1 Candidatus Sumerlaeota bacterium
AAAAATTTAAAATGGCCGAGGAGATAATAAGGGTGATTCATAAAGCTACAGGTATACCTGACGCAGAGTACTCCAGGCTTATCAAACCTGAACTTTACAGGACACTTCTGGATCAGCCGCAGAAAATTATAAAAAAAATATATATGTCCAAAAGTTCTCCCGAAGATACTCTCACAGCGCTAAAAGTTGTCGGGGTTAAGCCTGAGATCATTTCGGAGATTAAAAACATTATACATTACCAGCCCGAAGTTGAAGACAGGCTTTTCTTATTGACGCATAAATGGAGGATTAGCGGACGTGAAGCAGAGTACCTGAAACTCCTCAGTATGCGTCTTCCCTACGAGAAGAGGGCTGAAATAGAGCGTTTTCTTGATTCAGAAACGGGTTTTGCCGCCCTTATTGAGAGCGATCTCGGGGATATTGCTGCGGATCTCGGCATAGAAAGCATAAAACCCGGCAGAGTTTCATATTACAGAGATGGTATCCTGACCCTTGAGAGGGGGCTCCTTAATAAACTGGGGCTTATGAGCCTTAATATGGAAGATAAGACCCTTATCAGGAAAATAATCGGAACCAAACTCGCCTACGAGAAGGCTTCGGAAGCTGCCGCCGGGGATAAGCGCCTGCTGACCAGCCTCTATCTTTCAGAACTTGAGGATATCTCAATGAACCTGGAGGGCCTTGAGAGCGGTATTGACCATATAGCTCTTCCGCTTTTCACCGATCTTGTGCTTATGAGTGATAGTATGCTCCTTGGACCTGAGGAGCTGAGCCGCGACCTTGAGAAACTTATGAGCGGCAGGGCGTACAGGAATATACCTGAGCCCGTAAAACGTGAGGTCATAGAGAGGATAACCTCCCTGAGCGTTATGCTGGGCGAGGCTATGATAATAGACCCGGTAAGCCTGCCCGGGGCGGTATCACCTGAGGAGATATCATCTCTTGAGCAGGTAAGCGGCATAGGGCGTATTGTGAGGGCCATAGTAAATTACGGCTCGGAGTTCGTGGGTCTGACGATTCTTCCGGCGGGGCTTCCCTATGCCGGAAGGGGCCTTGACGCCTTCAGGCCTGAGTACCTGCTCCGGACAGGGTTTGAGGGCCGTATATACGCCTTTGTTGAGCGTATGAGGGTCTCTCTGGGATTAGGCGCCAGGAGCGATATGGCCCCTGAACTCGGCAAGATAGTAAACATACTCTACGCCAACTGATGCTTGCGGTTCTTAAAAGGTCTTTTTAAATTTCACAATAGAGCTCTTCTGAAGGATCTTTCCCCCTAAAAAAAGGCTGTTTTTAGCAGGTTCCCAACCCTAAATATAGACGATAAAAACAGATTTCACACTCCTTTCACAAAAACTTCTAACCAATTTCACATATCTGAGGTATATAATTTATATAGAAAAGAAATTATAATTCTATTTAAATAAAATGAACTTAAAAGCAAGATACCAAATAAAGAGAGTTTTTTCACTGGGGCTTACGGCCTCTGTCTGTATAGTATTTATAAGCTCGTTCTTCGCCTTCCGCGGGGAGACCCCCGGCCTTTACGACATATTCAGCGAGACGGTATCAGCGGCCTCCCCGGCCGCGGTAAACATAAACCTCGCCGTAAGCACCCGCGGTGAGACCGCCCCTTCCGGCGAGGAGACGGAGGAATCGGGCTATTACGGTCTTGTCTTTCTTCCCGGAAGCGTTACGGTCTTAAGCGCCGGCGCGGCTCTTGCGGCATTTCTCGGAGTGGTTTCAGCTGTACTGCTGGGAGCGGGGTTGCGAGGTTTTACGAAACGGGAGGTTTCACTTAAAGGGGTCTTGCGACATTACAGGTTGCGATCTCTTAAATTTCTGACTCCTATTCAAAAGAGGATGCTCTGTCTTTCGGAAATGTATGATACCAACCCTATACTTGTAAGGGTCCGGGGGTCAAAACCCGTGTTCTGTCATAGGCGGAACACGGGTTTTTTCTTTAGCCCAGTAGCGAAGGGGGCAGCGCTGTGAGTTTCGTGAATAGTTTTTACACGAAGCTGGTAAACGCCCTCCTTACGGGAGCGATGCTCTTTACCAGCGTAGCAGCCGACTTTTCCTACGCCTCCAGGGTATCGGTCCCCGATTCGGCGCTTGATATACCCTTTGAGCTGGGTCAGGTTGTTGATGAGCATCTGACCCGGGGGCGGGCCCCTGAGGTTCTGCTTATAAAGGACCTTCACGCCAACTACGAGGTACAGAAGAATATCCAGGAGATAATAGAGGCAGCCTCAGGAAGCGGACGTATAAAACGGATAGGAATGGAGGGAGACCCCGACGGCGAGGTGATAGATACCTCCATAATCTCTACAATCCCCAACGAAACGGTAAGGGAGAGGGTTCTTCAGTACTTTATGGAGAAAGGTATGATCCGGGGCCCCGAGGCCTACAGCGTTCTTAACCCGGACGCCGCGCCTCTCATCGGAATAGAGAACCCCGAACTTTACCAGAGGAACCTTGACGTTCTTCTCTCCTCGCTTAACAACCGTGAGAATACTGTCCGTCACCTCCAGAGCATAAGGGAGATTTTACGCGAGCTTGAGAACCGGGCTCTCTCCTCGTCGTTAAGGAGGTTTCGGACCCATCACGCGCTCTACCGCCAGAATAACCTTTCGTCGGGTGTTTTTCACAGGTACCTGCGCGAGTGGGGAAAGGAGGCCGGGCGCCCTGTAAGGGTCATATCCCCGGAGTATGCCAGGTATATGAAAGTTTCGGAGCGTCTCTCGGATCTTGACGAGCGTCGCCTGAGGAGAGAGTACGACCGGCTTGTAAGGAATATAAACCCGGTTGATATGAGCGCTCTGGAGCAGTTCAGAGACATATTCCGGACCCCGGAGCCGATGTACGAGAGCATAGTCCGTCAGATAAACTCAGACAGCGCATACTCCAACCTGAGGCAGTATATTGAGGCTATGGAGGAGATGAGGCGTATAAACACCTACCGTATAGTCAAGGAGGAGCAGAGGGTGATAGAGGAGATAGGCAGGGCCCTCTGCCGAAACGGGACTGAAGAGGACCTTCTCTTTGTATCGGATTACCTGCAGGTGATGACGAAGTTTCTCTTAAACCAGGTGACCCGCGATGAGCTTAAGTACTTCCGTAAAAACTCAGAGAGGTTCAGGAAAAGTTTCAGTCGTCTTTCCGGGGAGTACGGGCGGCATATGAGCCGTCTTGACGGAATACTGCATACGCTCTCGCCGTACGTGGAGGAGATGAGCGTATTCTACGACCTTGCGGAGAGAAGGGACGAGTATTTCGTAAAGAACTTTGCCGCAGACGAGCCGCAGCGCAACCGGACCTCTGTTATGATACTGGGAGGTTTTCATTCCGAGGGTGTGACGGAGCTTTTGAGGGAGAAGGGGATCTCCTACAGCCTTGTTCTGCCCCGGGTGACGGCCCACTCGTCGGAGATGATAGAGACCTACTACCGTCTCCTGCGCGGGGATAATATGCTTACCTACAACGAGCTTATAGACGAGCGCCTTGCGGTAAGCGCGATATTCGGGATGGATTTCTTCCCGATGCAGGCTACTCTTGCGAAAATGGCCGAACGTCTGGCATTTGAAATTAATGATGAAGGCAGGCAGCCTTCCAAGGAGGAGTTTGCGGAGATTGTTGCGGGAAGCTTCCGGAGCTGGGACGGAAATCCTGTAGAACATGAGTCAGTCTACGTAGAAGAACGTGGATGGGTGACGGAACTCTTTGTAAGGCTTACTTTCAGGAAAGACGGGTACTTTGAGGAAGTGACTGTCGGGTATGACGGGAGAAGGCTGCGCATAGTAAGCGAAGGCGAATCCAACCGCGAGTTTGAGGCTGCTATAGCCGGGGAACTGGCGCAGAAGGTCCAGGAAATACGGGATAATGAGGTTCTGAAAAACCTCAATCCGAAAGCTATAGCAGTTCTTGCCGGGGTTGACCCGTTCGGACTCTTAGGAAGCGCTGCGGAGATATCGGTATCTGAGGTTGAGTCTGCCATATCCGCGGCGGGTTTTTCCGAGAGTGTGGAAGTATTGGAAGATGAAGACAGAGGGATGGTTTACATCTATAACCGGCAGGAACTTAGTAACCGGATTGCTTCAAACAGGTTCCTCTCTGCTTACAGAGGCAGAGAGGTTGAAGAGGCGCTTCTGGAAGTTCTGAGGGAGTCCGAGAACGGCAGGGGTATGGAGGCCCTAAGGGCGCTTACGGGTTTTCCCTCGGGTATAACCGTTATGCTTGGTGAAGACCGCGGAGCGGAGCGGGACGGACGTTCCGCGGAAGAGCTTCTGCGTGAGGTCTCCGATGAGGGGTTTGAGGAATTTCTGCGCGACGATTTACCCGAAGTTTCCGCCCGGATTCAGCGTGAACGCCGGCGCAGCAGGTTATCAAGAGTATTCAACAGGCGCACTGCGGCGCCTGTTGTAATCGCCTCCCTTGCGCTGGGCGGTGCGGCGTTAGCGGTATTTGGAACCGGGGCCCTTGCTACGGCCGGGACAGTCTCCGCTGCGCTGCTGGGAGCTGCGGCCCTGGGAACTCTTATCCGCCGGATATTTGCCGGGAGGCGTGATATTGCGCGGCGCCGCGAGTTCCGGGATTCACATACGGAAGCCGCAAGATTATATAAGCATCAATCTGAATTCCACAGGAATTCTATTGAGGGATTTCCGGTACTTCCGGCTGAAATTTTCGGTACGAGTAAAGACACGGATATTGTTTCTGTTTTGGAAGAAGCCACAAAGGAAGTTACTGATGAAGATCCCCTGGTATCATTCCACGGTTCAATGACTTATACATTGGCTAATGACGGAACTATTCAATGGAATCTTATTAACGATATTGATATTGAGCTTTATATTGACTCTTTTCCCAGGGGAGCTCGCGAATATTTTGAGAGGCTTTATAAGGTTTCTGGTAATATTGCTGAAAAATTAAGAGAAAAAGGTCTTAATGTTGAGGCTGAGGAAATAATTCCGTCAGATATGCCGTTTATCAAGCTGAAGCTTATAACTTCAACAGGCCGGAAAATAGAAATAGATATTCAATTAAATGGGTATGATGTTCTGACTGAGAGCACGGATGATTACAGTTTTCATAATTACCAGTACACAAAGTGGTATTTCGGAAATATTCAAGAGCTTGACGGGAGACTTGAATCTGCCGGCGCCTATGAGATTGCTCTTATTAATGCGGGTTCTTACAAAGAAAAGCTTGAGGAGGTTAAATTACTTGCTGAAACAGGAGAAATAACTCCTAAAATATTAAAACGGATATACCAGCTTGCCAGGATAAGAGGCCTGCACCAAGATGAAACATTTAGACCTCTTCCTGATAAATATGTTGAATTAAAGAATGAGGATATCTCTCCTCAGGAGCTTGAGGAATACATAAAGGATATCATAGTTAGACTTACTGTGACAACAGAAGATATCATAATTGAGTTTCTGGAAAAATATCATCCTGGTTCCGGTATCACGGCGGAAAATGTAAGGTCTCGTTTGAACACTGTTCTTATCGAGGAACTGAGAAATATCGGGATAATGGAAGCAGGCCAGCAGGAAAAAATTATTGAATTTTACGGAAGAGACGCTGTTGCCTTAAGAGAGAGAATATCCAAGGTAAAGAATTTGATTGATGCCGTGAAAAGACATACCCCGGTAAAGTTTGACGAAGCGCATATTTATGAGATACTTCTTCTTTATGAAACCCTGCCCCTGGAGAGTTTAACCGATGATCAGGCTAAAGCGGTAGCAGAAGCCCATGCGGTAGGTTTCGGCCCTATAGGCCATTATGAGTTTGGCGATATTAGTAAGAAGGCCAGGATTTTAAGAGATAAAGGTTTTGACCGCAGGCAGAGAAGAATGGCCATAGAATCCGGGTTGGCCGGCCGTATGGATACTTATGAAATACCGGCTCTTATCTGCCAGGATACCGGTCAGAAGCTTCTTGAAGGAAATATTTCCGGAACCTACGGAAGGGCAGAGGAAGCGCTTCTGTTTACAGAAGAAGAAAGGTATGCTTCAAGAAAACACTTTGAGATTATAGAGAGAGAGGGGATATTTTATATAAAGGATTTGGGTTCTAGTAACGGAACCGTTATAACTTACGACGGCATCCGTACGAATCTTTTGAGGGAACCGGAAGCCGAATATCTACTGACTCCCGGAACCGTTATTGAGGCCGGAGGAAGAAAGATACTTTTCGGTATTATTGAAGAAAGGGCTGAGCCGGATCCCTCGGTCAGGGAAGAAGTATTTGAGATTGGCCAGGAGTATACTGAATACGGTCACAGGATAAACGGGGGGCAGAGCGAGAGCCGCGCAGATCCGACTTCAAGAGAAGTAATAAAAGTAGACTGGGAAAACGATAAGGATCTTAGAGACCTGTATGAAAAGATTATTGGTAAACTTGGCGGCAGAAGACCCGGTGAACTCACGGGTGACGAGAAAGGGCGGCTCCTGCAGGAGGTTTTCAATACTGTTAGGGAACATACAGAGTTTCCGTCCGATGAGGTTCTGCGTCAGTTTGAAGAAAAATGGAGGGGCCGGGATTATCCTGTAGGTAAAAGCCTTCTTTTCAGCGGCGAGAGCCCGGCGGTTGCCGTATGCCGTCATATGGGCATTCTTTCGGCCGCGGTACTTGAGAGGCTCATAGAGCAGGGATATCTTTCCGGGAAGATTTTTTATGTAAGAGGCATAGGGCACGGTTGGGCTGTTTATAAGTCAAGCGGCGGTGACTTTACTGTTCTGGATATAGCTCAGAATAACTTTATTGACATGAGCAGTCCTGCAGCGATATATTCTATAGGAAAGTCTTTTCACAGGTATTTTGAGTTTTTTCCGGAAGAGGCCGCAGAACTGACTGATACGGGTTTAACCCGGAGAGTTGTTCCCTCCGAAGCCGGGATTGCGAGAGATTTAGCTGATATAGGAATAACCAATGAAAATATTCAGCAGGAAATAATCTCCAAATACCGGGATAACCTGTATAATTTAACTGAAAGAGTATCCCGGATTGAAGAAATACTTGATGCCCTGAAAGCCCATACTACCTCACCGTTTCGGGATAATGCAGACCTTGCCACTTTATTATTTGAGACTCTCCTGCAAGACCCCTCCCTTGATATAACTATTGTTAATGAAATATTGACGGCGTTTGAAGCCATAAAGTCAGAGTTCGGCATAACCTTAACCGAAGAAAGAAAAGCCGGGCTTCTTGAGTTGCTGTTGCTCTCTATTACCGAAGATAAACTTATTGAGTTTAAGAAAATAACTAATCTCGTTAATTACAGCGATAAAGAAAAAATCAGACTTGTATTTGGCTTATTTTTTACTGAAGGCCGGCTTCTTGAGGAAAGGGACGATCCATTTATTTTAGAGGAGGATCCCGACAGGACACTTTATATAGCGGCAGATTTTAATCCGGGTGAAATAGAAAATGTGGAGGTTGTTGACCATCATAGGGAAGGGATGGAATACCTTTCCACAGCTACCACAGAAGCACTATCTCAAAAAGACATTCTTCTGGAAAAATTTATGAAGGGAAGCTATGAGAACATTATAATTACCAGGAACCATACTGATGCCGACAGCGTTCTGTCCGAGATGATGCTGCGGGGTTTATTTCCCACCCGGGAGTTAATTGAGAGGGCCGTAAAGACTTCCCAGTACTGTGATTATTTTTACTATGAGGGGATGGAGCATTATATAGAGCCAATGGTGCTAAACCTGAAGTTCAGAAACGAACCAGTGTCAAAACTTGAGGTTATTAAAGAAGTTGAAAACCCGAGCGACAGAAGTTACCAGAAATACAGTCAATATAATGATAAGCTTCTGAGACAAGCCCAAAGAATTAGAACTGAAGCCAATATATATGTAACAGGTAAAATAGCTGTAGTTGACCCGGGGTTCTCCGCTGACCCCGCAGCAGTATATCGCGTCTTGAGGGACAGAGATGTTGATGTAGCTGTCATTTATAGAGATAAATCCGGAGCGGAACTCGATGGTATATACAGATATTCTGTTGGAACGGTTCCGGGAAGAGGAGCAGGGTATGATCTCTCTGAAGTATTCTCAATTTTAAACGAGCTTGAAGAAAACAGAGTCGCAGCCCTGCTTAGGACTCAGGAGCTACTGGCCGACGAGGTTGCAGGTGAAAAGCTAAAAGAGCTTTTAAACGAGATACAGATCTCACTTAAGCGCGGAGAGTTATGGTACGGCCGGAATTCGGTAATAGGCAGCCGCAACAGTCTTCTTCCCCCGGATACTGTAAGAGAGGCTTTGGAAGAACAATTCATGATAGATGAGAAGCCTCAGTATGCCTCTTCCTTGGGCGCGGCGGCGGTTTCCGCCGTTCAGGCATTTGCCGGGGCGGGCGCGGTATTACTTGCCGGGCTCTCGTTCTTCTCCGGTGTTCCGCTTATATCCGCCCTGTTTAACGTAGCTAAGACCATTCTATACCGGAGTGCTGTTCCCGGGGGCATAGCGGCCGAGGTTGTTGATGGGGAAGTAAAGATAAACCTTCCTGAGACCCATCCGCTTTACAAGGTTGCTCTCTTCCACGAGGCCGGACATCTTTTCCTTAACCGTTTCGGAATACCTAACTTTATCCAGGAACTCATAATGCATTCAATTGATTTTATGGGTCTTCTCATTCCCAGGGAGCTGCTTAGCAGTATGGCAGGTCTGACCGAGTACTCTCCCGAACATATCCGGTTAAGGGAGGCTCTTTCCCGCGCAGGTATTGCGGAGTCAGCCCAGGATGGGATAATTAAAGATTATGAAGGAAGATATGAAGATTTAACAGACCGTATATCCCTGGCTCTGGAAATTATAAAAGTCCTTCAGAAAACAACGGCTCTTCCTGATGAGTCTGTTTCCGCGTTAACCGAAAGGCTCCTCAGGCTTCCGGAAGAGGATTACCGGAAGATACTTGATACAGAAAAACCCGATGACACTACTGAAGCTTCATATGCCAGAATGGCCGGTTACGCCCTGCCCCTTATTTCAGTTTTCCCCGAAGAAATCACGGATGATATTATTATGGACAGGTTGCCGGGTGATATAACTCCGGGACATTCCACTCTTATAGGTCTCGACGACGGAAAATTTATTGGGAAACTTACCAGAAAATCCGAAGAAGCTGTTGCAGATGAGCTTGGCTTCCTCCTCGGTAAGGTTCTCGGCATACCGGTTGTTTCAAACAGGGCCTTTAAACTCAGTGAATACGAGCAGATGCTGATAGTTGAAAAGACGGAGGATTTTTCTGAGATAATTCTGGTCAGCGAGCTGCTTGAAGGTAAAAAGGAGCTTGAAAATTTTGATGAGTTGAGCGGCGAGAACCTTGAACTCCTGAAAAAATCCGCGGTCCTGAGGGTTCTCCTGGGCGATTCAGATATGAAACACCAAAATTATGTCTATGATTCAGCAGGGCGGCTTTACGCTCTTGATTTCGGATTGGGGTCCGTTCTGAGCGATATAAGAGAACCCAAGGCCAACCTTATAGAAAGGGTTCCCTCGGAAATTTTAGAAGAGATGGAGTATGAAGATATAAGAGAAGTCCTTGAACTGCTAAATGGTCTGGATGAGAGTTTTCTTGAAGGGATAGCGCAGTCTTTTGTGGAGAGAGGTCTTCTTGAGTCCAGGGACGGGGATAATATGGCAGAGGTTCTTCGGGATAGGATCAAGGGGTTTGAAGGTCTGGATCCCGGATTATCGGATGCTTTTAAGGAAGTTCTGTCACGCAGGGAGCCCTCAGAAGAAATAATACCGGGGGAGGAGTATATAGATAAGCTTCTGGGTTACGGTTTCTCATCTGAAGAAGCAAAGACTATAATCAGCCTCTACTCTTCTACACAGGAACTTCTTGACAGGATATCGCAGATTGAGAAGATAATTGATCTTCTCAGGAAAGAAACCGGACCTCCCCTGGGTTTCGAAAACGAGGCGGTTTTCATGCGGGCTGCCTTAAGAGTACCGGAATTTAACCTCAGTCGGATAAGCAGCAGATACGATTTTTTTGATGATCTGATACTTGAAGAACTCAGCACCCTGGCCCTCCGCCCCCTCAGAAGCAACGCCGTAATGCCTGAGAAAGCCGAAGAATGGATATCTCTAAACACTAAAGATAAAAGAGCAGAAGACCTTGCTGAATTTATAGTTGAGAACATCACTCATATCTCACAGAGGGATTTTGAGAGAGCCCTTAGAGTAACTCTGGAAAGCTTTAAAGAAAGCGTCTCGGGAAGGCCCTATGCTGTAGTTGTTATGGGGCGCTATTCAAAGAGCGCAGGGTGGGTTCTGAGGCTTGCCGCCGATATGGGGCTGCTGGATATGGAAGGTGTTGAAATTATAGATGTTCACAGACCTGACGGGAAAGGGAAATGGCTGAGGCTGAGTGAAAAAGAGGGGATTAAAGATTTTCTTGTTTTAGACGACGCTTCTTATTCCGGAACCCAGATAGCCAAAGATATGATTAAGGGTAGCAGTGTGGCCTTCGGTGAAGGCGGGCTTAATATACACTTCGGGATACCTTTTATCACTTCCGCGGCCCGGGAAGAGATACAGAGGGAGGTTAAGAACCTTCAGAGCAAAGCTGAGTTTCATAGCGCCGAAACTATGAAATCCTTGCCTGAAATAGTTAGGGAAATATATTCTGATGACACGAATTTGGCGTTTTATTACCTTTCACTGATTGAAACATTCTGTGATACAGAGAGCCCCGCAGTTACAATATTTGACCACAAGGTCGCGGATAAGGTTTCACTTCCCGAGTTTTTAGAAGAAGGAAAATCAATACTTTCCTTCGTTGACGAAACAGTAAGATTCATACCCGTTACAGAACCTCCGTACAGGAAGCAGGTTTTTGATGATGAGATTTACGAACCTGTTACGCGCCGGGATGAGCCTCTTTACTCAAGGGCCCGGGGCGCAGCTGCGGTTTCCGCGGT
>SLGR01000139.1 GCA_007136585.1 Candidatus Sumerlaeota bacterium
CCCGGCTCAACGCCCGAATTCCGAGTCTATCTCCTTCCGGGAGACCTTCATTATAACCGGACGCCCGTGCGGGCACCTGTGGGGGACCGAACATTTTTCCAGCATCCTCACCATTAAGTTCATCTCTTCAGCACTGACCCGGTCCCCGGACATGACCGAACTTCTGCAGGCTATGGATTTTATTATATCGTCTGCCAGCTCCTCCCTTGAAGGGGCTTTGCCTTTTTCCTGCAGGATATCAAGTATATCGTCTACTATCTCTTCCCCGGCGGATTCGGAAACGGTATCCGGGAGGGCCCTTACCCTGAATATTCCGGGTCCGAACTCTTCCACCTCCACACCGAAGCTGTTTAGAAGCTCAATATTCTCCAGAAGCAGCTCCGCCCTTCCCGGCCCCGGCTCTATGACAGCCGGCATAAGCGAGCCCTGCCGGTTGATCTTCTTTTCGGCAAACTGTCTCTTGAGCCGCTCGTAGTTTATCCGCTCCCAGGCGGTATGCTGGTCTATGATAACTATCCCGTCCCTGTCTTCCCCGACAACGTACCTTTTGCGGTACTGAAACCGCGGGATTATACCGCTATCTTTTCCGGCGCTCCGAGGAGGCGGTGAGGGTTTTTCAGGCCCCCGGAAGGTGAACTTTGTAGGTTCTGAGAGATCCGCGGACGGGAAATTCTCCTGGGCGGCGGGGGTTCCTCTCCGTTTTACCCCGCCGGATCCCGGGTACCCCCTCCTGCCTCCGCTTTTATCGCCCCCTCTTTCAGGTTTTTCCCTCCCGAACTCAAACTCAAACGACGGTGGCGACCCCTCAAGGAGGTTTCTTATAACCTTTGCCAGTATCTGATGAACCCCCTGATTGTCCACGAATTTAACCTCTCTTTTTGCAGGGTGCACGTTTACATCCACAAGCTTGGGGTCTATCCCAATATCAATAGCAGCCGCCGGGTAACGTCCGCGCGGGATAAAGTCCCTGTAGGCCTCCATCACCGAATGCAGAATCAGGGGAGAATGAACCGCCCTGGAGTTCACGTAAAAACGCATTTTGTTCTTTGAGGCAAAGGTTTTCTGCGGCGCTGTCAGAAATCCTTTTACTCTTATGTAGGGGTTCTCAAACCCGGCCTCCAGAAGAGACCCGCAGAGCTTTTTACCGGCGACAGCAAGGAACCTTTCCCTGAAAGTAGAGGGGGTAAAATCAAGAACTGTTCTGTCTCCCGAGACAACCTTGAACGAAACATCTGGCCTTATAACGGCAAAATCCTCCAGGCAGCTTATTATATGACGCCGCTCGGTTTTCTCGGACTTGAGGAACTTCCTTCGGGCCGGAACGTTAAAGAAAAGCTCCTGGACCTTCACGGTTGTCCCGTCCGCCCTGGCTGCCGGCTCCAGGGCGGGCTTACCCGGTCCTTCCATAAGAAGCCTGGCACCTTCGTCTGAGCCGGGGACCCGGGAGGTTATACTGAGCCTGGATACCGCCGCGATCGAAGGCAGAGCCTCTCCCCTGAACCCCAGGGTACTTATCTTCTCAAGGTCCTCGAAACGCTTTATCTTTGAAGTTGCGTGGCGCCTTACCGCGGTATTTAGTTCCCGGGGACTCATCCCGCGCCCGTTATCCGAAACCTCTATCAGGTTAATACCCCCGCCCGAGAACCTTACCTCTACCCTGGTTGCGCCTGCATCAAGCGAGTTTTCAAGAAGCTCCTTTACTACAGAGACCGGGCGCTCGACGACCTCGCCGGCTGCTATTTTCTCAATTGTTTCCTCAGGTAATATCTCTATCTTCATCTTTGATATCTTCCTGCCATTTCCTCACAACCTGCATAAGATCAAGAGGGGTGAGACTGTTAAGGTCCAGTGAGCTTATCATATCGCGGCACCTTAAGGCCGAATCGTCCAGAAAACTCAGCTGGTCCGGACCGGATTTTTCCTTCTCCCGGGGAGGAAGCGCAGAAGGTTCTTTCTCTTCAAGGGAGTTAAATATATCCCAGGCCCGTTTTATAACCTCCGGGGGAACGCCGGCCAGCTGGGCGCAGTGGATCCCGTACGATTTGTCGGCGCTTCCGCTCTGCAGTTTCCTGAGGAAAACAATCTTCCTGCGGTCAGCCCACTCCCTTACCGCGAAGTTGTAGTTCTTCACCCCTTCAAGCCGGGAGGGAAGTCCCGTAAGCTCGAAGTAGTGCGTGGCAAAGAGCGTCCTTGCCCCCATCCGGGACAGCTCTTCTATAACAGCCCAGGCTATGCTTATACCGTCAAAAGTGGAGGTCCCCCTTCCGACCTCGTCCATTATAAGGAGGCTCCTTGAGGTGGCGCCGCTTAGTATTGAGGCGACCTCGGTCATCTCAACCATAAAGGTTGACTCTCCCTGGGCAAGGTTCTCCCCGGCCCCTATCCTGGTGAATATCCTGTCGGCGACCCCTATCCTTGCCTCGGAGGCCGGGACAAAAGACCCCGCCTGCGCCATAACCGTTATGAGCGCAACCTGTTTGAGGTAGGTGGATTTTCCCGACATATTGGGCCCCGTTATCACAAGAATACGGTTCTCTTTTCCGTCAAGTTCAGTATCATTCGGGATAAATCCGCTTACCCCCATTGATGCCTCCACCACAGGGTGTCGACCCTCTTTTATCAGAATATTACCCCCTCCGCTTACGGAAGGCCTTCTGTAACCGTGACGCGCAGCTGCCGCGGCGAAGCTGTTTAAAACATCCAGTTCTGATATGAGCCCCGAGTTCTCCTGTATGACGTGGGACCTGAGGGAGACTTTCTCCCTCA
>SLGR01000133.1 GCA_007136585.1 Candidatus Sumerlaeota bacterium
CGTAAAGGAAGAAGGAATTGAATTGCCGTTTCTAAAAGAAATGGCAATAGTCTGAAAAGGGAAGCATGGCTAAATTACAGAAAAATCTTGACACAACCCAAAGGCCAGGTTATAAAAACCTGGCCTTTGTCTTATTGTATTTCTAACTGACGTTTAAAGAAACAGCAGAACGCAAGATGAAGTACTTATCAGAGCGGAGGCCGGCACTCGCCGTATTTTTCTCTGTACTCATCAAGCACCTGGTTTACCTTTTCAATAAGAAAACTGCTTTTAAAGGGTTTTGCTATATACCTGTCGGCCTCCTTTTCTACCGCTTTCTCAAAGGTTTCTGTTTCTGTTCTTGCGGTGAGCATTATGACAGGTATCCGCTTTGTGGCAGGGTTATCTTTCATCCTTTCAAGTACCTCAAACCCGTTCATATCCGGCATGTCGATATCAAGAAGAACAAGGTCAGGCCTGTCAAGCAGTACTTTTTCCAATGCGTAGGAGCCGTCTTTTGCCGTAATTACTGAAAAACCTTTACTTTTCAGTATATGTTCAATAAGCCTGACAATTCCGGAATCATCATCAACGACAAGTATTTTTTTCTCAGTGCTGATACTATTCTCCTTTAAAACCGAATCTGTTACCTAAAAGCTTATATTTAAATGATAAGTTATAAGCGTTTTAAATTCAACCGCAACCACTTATAATCAGCAGATTGTATAATTACAGGGAGTATATCAGAGAACCATCCATAGAGCGAGAAGAAAATAGACTCCAAGCCCTACTACATCTATGGCCGTAGTTATAAGCGGCCCTGTCGCGACCGCGGGATCGATCCTGTGCCGGCTGAAAAATATGGGGAGAAATATTCCAAGAACGGTGGAAATGGCAAGGGCGAGAGCTATCCCCAGTCCGCTTGCCCGCCCGATTTCCGGTGAAAACCGCCAGCTGGCTGCAAGCCAGAGAAGGATTCCGAACCCGGCGCTCATCAGAAGCCCCGCCTTAAGCTCACCTGAAGTGATATCTTTCCAGTGAAAGTCCCCCCCGCTTACCGCCAGCCTTCTTACAACTACGGTGGAGGACTGAACCCCGACGTTTCCTCCCATATCCATTATTATAGGTATAAAGACGGCAAGCGCGGTCACCTGGGCAAGGGCTCCTTCAAAAAATCCTATCAGCACAGCAGCGGCAAGTCCCCCCAGAAACGAGGTAAGAAGCCAGACCCATCTTTTACGGACTGATTTCAAGATGCTTCCCGATTCAAAATCCACGACCTCGGTTCCGGCCCGCATAGCTATATCCTCGTTTAACTCTTCCTGCATAACATCCACCATATCATCTATTGTAAGAACTCCTATAAGAATATCGTCATCATCAACCACAGGGGCGGAGAGAAGGTCATAGTGGGCAAAGAGCTCTGCCACAAGTTCCTGGTCCTGGTTAACGTTTATCTTTATACGGTCAACAGGGCGGGTGACATCCTTCAGCCGGTCTCCGGGGTCACAGGCAAGCAGGCGCTGCAGGGAAATCCCCGAAAGCAGACGCCCCTCGGAATCTACCGTATACACAGCGTAAATATTACGGATATCCTCGCTTTTTACTGATTCCTGAAGTTTTGAGAGGGCATCACGGGCAGTCATACCGGGGGAAAGAGCCACAAAATCGGTTGTCATTCTTCCGCCGGCGGTACTCTCGGGGTATTCCAGAAGATCGCGCACGTCCCTGGCCTCATCATCATCCATCAGAAGGAGGAGTTTTTCAGCCAGGCCAGGCTCCAGTCCGGAAAACATATCAGCCCTGTCGTCAGGAGCCATATCGTCCAGTATATCGGCCAGCTGCGAGGTATTCAGTGACTTAATGAGTTCTTTCTGGAACTCAATTGTAAGGAACTCAAAGACCTCAAGGCGGTACTGCTCCGGAAGAGCCTCAAAGAGTCTCACCCTCTCTTCAGGGCTGAATCTTTCCCAGGCCTGGGCCAGGTCTACTGACTTGGTCCGCCTCAGCCGGGAGGTTATTATCGAGGGGTCGCTTGAGAGCGCCCTTTTTAGCGCCCTGACAGGTACTCTCTTTATCCTCATAACAGAACCGCCGAAGCAAGCATAAAATATACACCCAGCCCCAGGACATCAAGAACCGTTGTAATTATAGGGCCTGTGGCTACAGCCGGGTCGGCCCCTATTTTCTTAAAAACAAAGGGAAGCAGTATTCCTATGAAAGCCGCGAGAACCATTACGGCGCCTATCCCGCCGCCGGTAACGAGCCAGAGGCGGGACATACCCGAAAAACTTCCGTATCTTATATGGGATATGAGTCCGAGTATAAGGGCATAAACTGCGCTCAGGATTACTCCCGTAGCAAACTCCCGGGAAAAAATTTTAAAGAGGCGCCCTGACTCAGCCCTCTGGAGAGCCATCCAGCGCACTATGACAGTTGAGGACTGTACCCCTATGGTGCCGCCCATATGCATTATCACCGGAATAAATGCCGCAAGGACCACAACTTTTTCCAGCGCATGTTCGTAAGCGCCTATAAGCTCCCCCGCCACGACACCGCCTACCCAGGCAAGTAAAAGCCACGGAAGCCGGGTCTTGAGGGTGTTAAAGAGGTCCGGGCGGTGGAAATCCTCCGCGTCAACACCTGCCATAAGGGCGAGGTCTTCCTCCCCCTCGTCGTGTATGATATCCACCACGTCGTCAATGGTTATCACTCCCTGGAGCCTGCCCTCGGGGTCAACCACCGGGGCGGAGAGCATATCGTAGTGGGTAAAAAGAGC
>SLGR01000135.1 GCA_007136585.1 Candidatus Sumerlaeota bacterium
GCCTACGGGGGATGCGGGGCGCTTTACGCCTCCTGCGTAAGGGAGGCAGAGGTCGCCGCATACAGGCATCTTGGCCCTCAGGCTGTTTTCAGGGTAAGGGTTGAGTCTTTTCCGGTTCTTGTAGGGGTTGATTCAGGAGGACGAAGCATATTCAAGGGGGAATTTTAATGAGTTTTGAGAAGACGCTTGTAATGATAAAGCCTGATGCTCTCTCTGAGGCAAACGCGGGCCGGATTATCAGCGGGTTTGAGGATGCCGGTTTCAGAATAATGGGAGCCCGTATGATAAAACTCAGCCTCACTCAGGCGCAGGAGTTTTACTCAGAGCACCGGGAAAAGGATTTTTACGGAGAGCTTACGGAGTTCATAACCTCCAATCCCATGATAGCGCTGGCGGTAGGCGGGGAGTCCGCAGTCACAGGTGTGCGCAGGCTTATGGGAAGCACCGATCCGGCGGAAGCTGATGAAGGGACCCTGAGAAAGAAGTATGCTTTAAGCAAGAGGTTCAACGCCGTTCACGGTTCGGATTCGCCCACTTCAGCCCGGAGGGAGCTGGAATTTTTTTTCCCCGGGGGCGACGGGATATTTAATTGGGATAAAAGGGAGTACAGGTAATGAGGATACTTGTATTAAACTGCGGCAGTTCCTCAGTCAAGTACGAGCTTATGGATCTGGCCGGAGCCGGGGAACTTGCCCGGGGTCTTATAGAGAGAGTCGGGATGGAGAACGCCGTTGTAAACCACCACTACATTTCCGGTGACTCTTTCAAGGATTTGAAACTTGTAAGGAATGTCCCCACTCACAGGGAGGGGATCAGGATTCTGATTGATCTGCTTCTTGACCAAGAGCACGGGGTAATAGAAGATATAGATGAGATATACGGTATAGGTCACAGGGTGGTTCACGGGGGGGAGGGGTATACTGATTCCGCCTATATTACGGAGGATGTAAAAAAAGACATCAGGGACTGCATAGAGCTTGCTCCCCTCCATAACCCGCACCACCTTGCCGGGATAGAGGCTACGGAAACACTTATCCCGGACCATCCCCAGGTGGCTGTATTTGATACGGCTTTTCATCAGACAATGCCCGAAAAAGCTTTTATGTACGCTTTCCCCTACGATCTTTATAAAAAGCACGGTATACGAAAATACGGTTTTCACGGAACCTCTCACAAATATGTATCCCATAAAGCCGCCCGGCTTCTTGATAAGGATTTAAGTGAACTTAAGATCATTTCCTGTCATCTGGGAAACGGGGCCAGCCTATGCGCCGTTTCCGGAGGCAGGTCCATAGATACTTCAATGGGGTTTACCCCCCTTTCGGGGCTTATAATGGGAACAAGGACGGGAGATTTCGACCCTGCCGTGATACTTTACCTTATGAACAAAGAGGCCCTCTCCCTGAGCGAGGTAAATACGCTTATAAACCGGCATTCGGGGCTTTACGGGGTCTCCGGGCTTTCAAGGGATTTCAGGGAGATTCTGAAAGATGCCCGGGAAGGAGGGGCCAGGTCCCGCCTTGCGCTTGATATGTTTGTTTACAGGATAAAGCATTATATAGGGGCCTACACCGCCAAAATGAACGGGCTGGATGTGCTTATTTTTACGGCAGGGATAGGGAGCAACTCCTCCGAACTCAGGGAACTGGTCTGTAAGGATATGGATTTTCTTGGCATACGGATTGATCCTGAGTTAAACAGGGAGTGTGCCCAGGGGGTTATATCCCCTCCGGATGATCCGCTGAAGGTAATGTGCATACCCACAAATGAGGAGCTCCTTATAGCCAGGGAGACGGAGAGGATCATAAAGGAAAGAACCGGAGAAGAATGAAACCTAAAAAGTCCGGAGCCGATATAACCTGTCCTCACTGCGGTAAACGCGCCAGCACCAGGAAAACTGTTTTCTGTCCGGATTGCGGTCACGGTTTATGCACTCCCAGGATTACAAAGAAGTGGAATTATAGTGTTTTGGGCGCAGTTTTTCTCATTCTGATTATACTTTACATTATTTTTCTTCTGCTTGAGCCCCGGCTGTATTTTCTGCTTGACAGAGTAATCATAAGATAGCCTATAAATAAATCCCGTCGGGTTAATAAAAAAAAAGAGAAGTATAATTGACAAAGCGAATTCAAATTAATAATAATATACCAAATTATTTTCGGGAGCCCCGGTTTCCGGTATAGTTTGATTTAAGATTATTACAGTAGATGAGATAAGGAGAAATATATGGCATTACCCAAGAAGAAACATTCTAAATCCAGGACAAGAAAAAGAAGATCTTCCAAGAAACTTGGATACTCTACCGTAAGCAGGTGTCCTCAGTGTCGCAGCCCCAAGCTTCCGCACAGGGTATGCATGACCTGCGGGTATTACGGTGAGAAACAGATAATAAAGATGGAGGGGGATAAATAAATTGCGGATAGCTGTTGACGCCATGGGAGGGGACTCCCCTCCCGTACCCAATATAGAAGGGGCGATAGCCGCTCTTGAACCCGAAGGTATAGGGCAGGTTACACGGAAAGAGAAGATAGAGGTTCTTCTTATAGGGCGCAAAGAGCTCCTTAAAAAGGAACTTGCGGCCCGGGGCGCTTCAACACTGCCTCTGGAGATAAAGGACGCTACTCAGGTTATCGGTATGGAAGAAGGTCCGATAGAGAGCTGCCGTTCCAAACCTGATTCATCAATAATGGTAGGAATGGAGATGATGGCCTCCGGAGAGGTGGACGGGTTTATTTCATCGGGTAACTCGGGA
>SLGR01000145.1 GCA_007136585.1 Candidatus Sumerlaeota bacterium
AAAAAAAAATCAAAAAATTAATTCCGTAGCATGTTTTAATTCACCTTCGTAATTCTGCGGCTGTGAATCCGTAGATGAAAGTATCCGCTGAAAGCGGACAACCGAAGGTTGAAAGCGAAAATGCTATGGGCGTAAGCCCATAGAAATTTACTAAAATATTTGGTGTTAGTTTTTTAGTCTCTGCTACTGTTGTCCGGCCAGGGGGGGACAGGTTTAGATTCCCCGGGATTGAGACCGTTTAAATGTTCTATAATACTGTTATATTGAGGATGTTCCGGGGGATATTCTAAATACCCGTGTCCAACTCTTCCATCTTCCGCTTCGGCCCGAAGTTGTAGTATTATCACTCCGTTTTCCCTCATAGTCGCAGAACCAATACTGCCTTTGGAATTGTGAGAGTTCATTTCTAAAAGATTATCCTTGTCTTTATCATTTTCTGTGCGGCTACTACATGCTGATAATGCTGGCCAGATAGTTGCTATACCAATCAGTATTATTTTAATGGACATCATCCCTCCTAATTATACTTAAATTTCAGTAAATGTTAATCCGGCTTAACTATATTATATATTTATAATTTTTTTTATTAGTATTGTCTACCGTTTTCTTGGCTCTGGGAAAGTTTTGCGTACTTAGTAAAATAAAGGGTATTGTTGCATAATAAGGTGTGTTTTAATATTCTGAATGGAAAAGGCGTAAATGAATATAAGTAAAAAAATTCCGGCGATTATTCTTGCTGCTGGGGCATCATCCAGAATGGGGAGGCCCAAGCCCCTGCTGGAGCTGGAGGGAAGGAGTTTTGCGGATATCGCAGCCGGAACCCTTGCCGCCGCAGGGATTAAGGATATTTATATGGTCCTTGGGTGCCGCGCCGGGGAAGTTTCCTCCGCCTTGAAGAGTAAGAAATTAAAAATTATAATAAACTCTGACTGGCCCAAAGGACAGCTCAGTTCGCTTAAAGCCGCTTTAAGGAAGCTGCCCCTCAAAACAAGGGGTGTTCTTGTATGCCTCTCGGATCACCCCCGGGTAAGTACTGAGACCGTAATCAGGATACTGGAAGGATTTTCCTCGGGTATGGGGGAGGTAATACTCCCTTCCTGTAACGGCCGGAGGGGTCATCCCGTTCTTTTTTCAAGGCGGGTTTTTGGGGCCCTGCTTGAGACTCCGGATGATAGAGGGGCGCGCGAGGTTGTAAGGAGCGGCAGGTTCAGTTTAGGCGTTGTGGAAGTTGACGACCCTTTCATATTTCAGGATATAGATACGCCTAAGGAGTACGGTGAAATGCTTAAGGAGTTTAATGAAAAGACCGGGGATTAATTTTAAATGACGGGCGGGGTTTACAAGAGGGTATCGGAGCTCCTCCGGGAGGGAAAGAGGTTTGCTCTGGTCAAGGTTATCAAAGCCTCTGCCGGGACTCCCAGGAAATCAGGCGCAGCCATGATAGTATTTCCCGGGGGAAAAACCGAGTTTACCATAGGAGGCGGCAGGTTTGAATCCGATACAGTCAGGGCGGCGGAGGAGTCCATAGCCTCCGGAGAGAACAGGGTCCTTGAGTTTGAGTTCCGGGAAGAAAAAGACGGGATGGTCTGCGGCGGTTCCGCATCTGTATTCATAGAGGCGCATTCTCCAGGGCACAGGGTGGTAATATTCGGGGGCGGGCATATCGGACTCGCCCTGTCAAGGTTTCTTGATATCCTGGGCTTACCTTACACAGTCGCCGATGACCGCGGGGGGTACGCCTCCGGGGAGAGGTTCCCCGGGGCCTCGGATGTATATCATATTTCTTACGATGATCCTGTTAAGGATATTGAGATTACTCCGAAGACTCTCTGCGTAATACTTACACACGGGCACCGCGGAGACAGCAGGGTTCTTAAAAGTCTTCTTGAAACTCCGGCTATGTATATAGGAATGATAGGTTCCGGAAAAAAAGTGAAGGCTGTAAGAGAAGAGCTCGTCAGGGAAGGGTTTAACTGTGAGGACCCCAGGATCTTTGCCCCGGTGGGGCTGGATATAGGAGGGGATACCCCCGAAGAGATAGCTCTCTCCATAGCCGCCCAGATGCAGCAGATTATATACGGCAGGGCCAGGACCGGCCCCGGCGGCGGATCCTGATGCCCGGCAGGATTCTTGAGCCCGGAACGCTTCAGAAGGGGTACGCCTCCGTATCAAAATCTGTCATACGCCCTGATGCCGAGGATAAGGCGAAAGGCAAAGCGGTCTACGCCGATGACCAACATTTCCCCGGGGCGCTTTTTGCCCGCCAGGTCTACTCTAAATACCCGCATGCGGTTATAAAATCCGTTGATGTGTCCCGGGCTCTTAAGATGCCCGGGGTAAAGGGTGTGATAACCGCAGATGATATCCCGGGCAAGAGGGAGTTCGGCAACGTCATAGAAGACCAGAGGCCCCTGGCTTACGATAAGGTCAGGTTTCTCGGGGACGTTCTGGCGGTAGTTGCTGCAAAGACGCGCCGCCAGGCCCTTGCCGCCGCGGATAAGGTCAGGGTTGAGTACGAGGAGCTTCCGGCTGTATTTGATCCGCGTGAGGCGATGAAAGAAGGGGCCCCGCTTCTTTACAGAGAAAGGGAAAACAATATCCAGGTCCCCCATAAGATAAGGCGTGGGGATACGGATAAGGGGTTCAGTGATTCGGATATCATAATTGAAGGGGAGTTCTCCACCCCGTTTGTAGAGCATTCCTATATGGAGCCTGAGAGCGCCCTTGCTTTCACAGACTCAAGCG
>SLGR01000181.1 GCA_007136585.1 Candidatus Sumerlaeota bacterium
CTCCGGACCCGCGGTTACCGGACAAGGGAGGAGAAAAGGCTCGAAAAATACAGGGAAATCGCGCGGGACTGGGCTGATATATTCACCGCCGAGAACGAACTGCCTTTCAGGGTTTACGGCGGGGTGGCTGAAGGAAGGTACGGTAAGTACAGGAAAATAAAGGAAAAGGAGTGGCCGGCGCTTAAGGAATCCCTGAACCGGGAGCTTGAGCGGCTGGGGTTTGAACTTATCCCTGAAGGAGTAAGCAGGGTAGGGCAGGCCGTAATAGACCGCTATTTCAATGATCCCGTAAGCATAGGCCTGGCAAGAGGGGAGCTCCTATTAAGAGACTCTCACGTTATACGGAATCCTTCATACGACCCGGTTGATGAGATACTGGATAAGGTTATCCGCTCCGCTGAGGAAGCCCTTAAAACCGCTTCGGTCATAAGCCGGCTGGAAGGGCACGCGGAGTTTGAGACTGTCGGCGGGGCGGGGAGGTACCTGGTGCAGCGCGGGCACCTTGAGATATCCTCCGGGTACGCGGATCTCACTCTTATGAGGGATATAGATACCGGCGCGATTGTATACGGAGCCGCTTACGAGCGCGTTATCAGCCCTGAGGGCGGGTATATGAGCCGCTCCCTGGACGCTTTCCAGCTTCAGCGTCTTCTTGAGCGCGAGCGCTACGAGACCGGTCCTCCGGTCGCGGTTACCCCTGCCCGGAAGACCCTCGCTGCCGAAAAACTCTACGCCGATCCGGATGAGGATATTACCGGTCTCACGATACGCGGCCTTGCCGCTTCAAGAGGGAGCGGGAACCCCGTTTCCGGAAAACTGACTTTTGAGCCTGTTGCTTCAAATGAAGAAAACAGGATTTACGCCGCGCCTTTCACCACACCGGATGATATTTCAACCATCAAGAATTCGCTTGCTGTTCTCACTACGGGGGGAGGGGTTCTCTCCCATGCCGGGATAAGCGCAAGGGAATTTGGAATTCCCGCTCTTATAACCCCCTCTCTCATATGGAAGGAAGAGGGAGATGAGAAGCGCCTTGAAGGCACCCTTACCCGCCCCGCCGGGTACCGTCTTAATGAGCGCGGGGTATGGGTTTCCGGGTCTCTCTCTGAGAGAAGGTTCACCCTGCGTGAGGGTGATATCATAACAGCTGACGGAGCTAAAGGGGCTCTTACCCCGTATACCGGAAGAGTATCGGAGGATATAAAGAAGGTTTTCCGGCATATTACGGGCCTTAGAAACTTCTCGGGTCTGCGGAGAAGTATTTCTCTCTGGAGGCTTCTCAGGCAGATACGTTCCGCGGAGAGTTTTGAGGTTCCGCGCTTTGTACTGGACGAGCTTACTTCCCGCGGAAAGATTGATGATATCTCCCATGCGGAGAGAGTTATAAGGGCTCTCAGCCGGAACCGTTTTCTCTCAGAGGAGTGGGAGAGTTACCGTGAGGCTATGATGAAAAATCTTCGCCGGCAGGCGGCGGCCCTGGTGGAAGGTTTCAGGGAATCCCTCCCGCACGAAGCCTCTGATATATCCCGGATAGATAACTTAAGGGAAAGGAGTTTAAGGGAACTTGAGAATATCCGGAGCCTGGCCCTGTTATTCTCGGGCGGATCCGAGCTTACAGATTTTCCCGGCGGAGAGGTTATAGACAGGATCTCACTTAAAAAATCCCTGGAGGTTCTTGACCGGATCCACGGTGAAATGGACAGGGTGATGACGGAAGAGGATACTTCTCTAAGGCGGCTCAGAATACTCGCCCGCCGCGCTTCCGGAAGCAGGGAGGCGGCGGAATCTTTAAAGAGAAGTGATTTTATAACCGCGCTTGAGGAATTAGAAGGCCGGTTAAGGGAAGTTGAGACTGTCAAAAGAAAGGCCGCTGAAAGAGAGAGGCGTAGAATAATACCCCTTTCGGAACTTGATGAGGATCTCACGCGCATTTCAGGGGGAAAGAACGTAAAACTGGGGATGATAAAATCGGCCCTTGACGCAATAAGAGAGAACCTTGACGAGACGGGGCTTTCTCTTGAGGTGCCCGGAGGGTTTGCTGTTACAACCTCGGCCTACACTGATTTTCTGGAAAATAACGGGATAAGGGATGAGGTGGAGCGCATCGCTTCCGATAAGGATATCCCGGCCCGGGAGAAAGCCCGCAGGATCCGGGGCCTGATACTCGGGGCTTCCTTTAACACAGGAGAGGGGCCCGGAAAAGAGATACTGGAGGCCTTTGATAAATACCTGAAAGAATCCCGGTCCGAGTACTTCGCTGTGCGTTCATCCGCCGTTCAGGAGGATACCTCGGAGGCTGCTTACGCGGGCATGGGAGATACCCGTCTCTATGTCAGCAGGGAAGGGCTTCTTGAGAGTATAAAGGAGGTCTTCGCCTCCGTCTGGAACGAGAGGTCGATACTTTACCGTCGGGAGAAAGGTGTGGAGCCGATGGATGTCCGTCAGGCTGTGCTGGTCCAGGAGATGGCGGACTCGGAGATATCCGGTATAGTATTCAGCGTTGACCCCGTGAGCGGAAGCTCCGGACGAGTGCTGATAAACGCTTCCTGGGGGCTCGGGGAAGCTGTAGTCTCGGGGCTGGTGCAGCCGGACCAGTATATTTTGTCAAAATCTTCCGGTAAAGAAGTTGAACCCCCTCTTATAGGTTCAAAACGGGTTAAGATAACCCGTAAAACCTCAGAGCCCGGCACAAAGACCGCGTATGTTGACAGGGAGTCACGCCTGGCCCGGGCTTTAACACCCGGTCAGGCGGAAGCCCTTACAGCCATCGCTGCCGCCCTGGAGGAATTTTTCGGAACCCCGCAGGATATAGAGTTCGGTATAGCTCAGGATAAGATATATATTCTACAGTCCAGACCTGTAACCGCCTTAACAGAACCCGGGGAACCGGATGTACACTATCAGAAACACCCGGCTGCTGCAAGAATCGCTTTTCCGGGAAGCGCCTTCTTCAGGGAGGTTTTCCGTTCAGTCCCCGCTCTGGTAAGAACTGCTTTCCGGCGCCTTCTGAGAAATGCTGCAGCGCTATACGGAAACCTGGCAAGGGATTACCGGTATAAGAAGGTTCTCAGGGAAATAAACAGCTACTCTGATACGGAAATAAACTTAAGCGCGGCTATCAGAAAAATTGATCCCGATAAGCTTAAGGCCCGGGCCGCTAAACTTAACGAGTACCTCATTCCGGTAACACCCGTAACACTGCGGTATACTCCGGAAAATCTCATCCGCAGACGCGCCATACTCCTTGAGGCGGAGTTGGAGATTTCTGCAGAAAATATCACCCGGCCCCAGCGTCTCTATGACGAAATATCCCTGCTTGCCGGGAAGGGGTATTCACCCCGTCTCCTTAAGATACATTTTGAGAACCTGAAGTATTTTAAAAGGTTTTCCGAGACAGAGTCGGAGAAAGCCGGAGAGCATTTTATAAGGCGCATTCCCAAAATGCTTGAACTGGTGAGTTTTATTCAGAGAGCCGCCGGGTTTCCCGACGCGATTAAATTCGACCTGCTTAAGATATTTTTAAGGGAAGATTTTTTAAACCGTTCCGGGGACCGGATTCAGAGGCTGCTTATTCCGGGTAATATAAGCGAGATTAAAGAGGGTTCTCCCGAAGAGGAAAAACTTTTAAAGTACCTCAAAAGGCACGAGAACGGCAGTATAAGAAAAGCGGTCTTCTCCGCTTTAAAGCACCGGGAATATTCCACGGATGAGATAAGATTTTATGAACCTGAGGATATAAGCGGAGATTCATACGGCTTTTCCCCCCGCTCCGGATTCTCAGGGCTGATCGAGCGCGCCCTGCATAAGGCGGGACTGATCAGAAAAACCGGGCCCGAAGAGATGTCTGTTCCCGACGCCTACTCGGACCTGGCCTACAGTAATGTTATTAATTCCCTGTTAGACGAACTTCGTAATCATAAGATCTCCGGCGAAGTTAAAAATCAAACAGGCGGGGCCGGGTTAAGGGTTAAACTCACCCGTGATCCGGCGCTTATTCAGCGCGGAGAGTTAAACCCCTTATCCCGGTTTCAGAAAGACTCCGCAAGCGGGGAACTGGTTCTATATGTGCACCAGGCCTTTATGGAAGCTCTTAAGAATAAGGCGCCCCCGGCGCAGAAGCGCCTCATAAGCCTCCTGGCCTCCTATAACCTCCAGGAGTACCTGCACCGCATAACGAACCTGGGGTACCCCGATGAATTTTACAGGGATAAACATAAAAAATACAGAGAACTATTCAGTTTTACGGGCGTTCTTTTAAAAACCTACCGGCGTTACGGGATGGAAGGGATAAGGACTGCGCCGAAAACAATCTCCAAAACCGTAAGGCACGGGCGGCGCGGAAGATATGATATGGAGCTGACCTCCTGGAGCGGCGCCGGGGCGGTTAACAGGATTCTGGAGAAGGAGAAGCTCGGCGCTATAGTAAGAGAGGCTCTTGAAAAGAACAGGAAGATATACGCCCAGCAGATCTCTTTCAAACCCACATTTATTGCCGTAACAGGCGGAGAGGCCGGGGAATCCCCCGAACTCTTTTCTGAAGCGGTAAAGGAGATAATCCTATCCGCCGAAACGGGTATCTGGGCCCTGGCGGTCAGGGAAGATCTTGTAATTGATATAAGCGATCCTGAGTCTCCCAGGGTTTACGCCGGTGAATCCGCCCTGAGAAAAACCTCCCTTGAGAAAGAAGTCGCTGATCTTATGAGAAGGATAGAGGGAAAGAGGAAGGATATCTTTAAGGGAGATAAATACCTTAAGGAATCTATTATTGAGGAGGCTGATGGTGTTGAGTTTTTTAAGGGCAGGGTTCTGAAAGACTCTCCCTACCCCGCAGCTATCGGGGAAAGCTCCCGAAGCGGTAAAAAGATTCTGGTAACTGGGGAGATAAGGCAGGATGAAGCCGAGGCCCTTATAGAAGACCTGAAAATGCTTAAGGGGAGAGTCCTGGAAGGGCTGGGCAACGTGATTATTGAACTTAAAGACGGAAAAATTACCGTAAAATCGGATATCGGATCCGAACGGGACCTGGAGATTATAAGGGGTTTTACTGAAGGGTTTACAGAGATCATAGCCATATCCGATACTCACCTTGCCGCCAAAGGAGGGGAGGATACGTTCGGGCCCGAGAAGGAGAAGGAACTGATTGAATTCCTTGACCGGGTAATTGAAAACCGGAGCCTTCTTCTTATTAACGGTGATTTTCTGGAGCTGTGGCGGACTAAATACGGGCATATAAGGCGCTCCTATGAAATGCTTTTTGATAAACTCAGGCAGGTCAGAAAAATAGTGTACGTCGCGGGGAATCACGACTGGGACGTTCTTGAAAGTGTTACTGACAGAAAAAGAGCCGAGGCCCTTGCCGCAGCAAAAGAAAACCGGTTCCGGGGCGCTGTTTTCTACGATCCCCTCAGCGGAAGGCTGAGTATAGAGGAGGGGAGTTCCTCAGAGTACGCCGGACTTCTTGAACTTCTTAATAAACCCGGGGCTCACGGAAGCAGGGTTCTTGAGAAGCTGAAAGAAGAGATCAAAGACGGGTTTCGCATTATATTGTCACGAAAATTACCCGAGCCGGGAATAGCGCGGGAAAACGGGGTTTTCTACCTGGATAAGAGTCTTCTGGGAGAACCCGAAGCTTCGGAGCGGATTTATAAGATGATTGAGGATATACAGCAGACTCTTAACAGGCGTATAAGAGAGGATCTTCCCAATATTGAGATACTGCCGGTTTATCTGGATGAGTACCGCGGCCTCTACTTTGAGCACGGCCACCAGGGGGATTCCTTTAATACCAGCCGGAGCTGGGTGGGGCAGATGCTTGCCCAGGCAGGGAAATGGGGCGGGCGCCTTGGCGCTCTCCTGGGATGGCATACCGCCGAAGAATCCGTTACCTACGTTCTGATGAAACTGGGACAGTTCTTTCTGCCGGGTATACTGGTAGGAAAGAAGAACTACATAGGGAGACTCCTGGGCGTGGGGAAGATGCTCAAGTGGTACGGGATGGAGAGGGGTCTTGAGAATAAAGAATGGAATTTATTCCACGGGCATACCCATATCCCCTACGCTCCGGGAGAGGGACATATAAACACATTCTTAAAAGGTTTCGCGGGGTTCGTTCACGGCAATACCGGCACCTGGACCTCATACCCCCACAAGAGGCTTTCCAGGGAGATAAAATACGGCCTGGGTCGTGACGCTTTCAGAATAAGCTACAGCGGGGAGATGACCCTTCACAAGGACGGCGACATAAGCAGGAAACGCCCCCTTGGCCTCTTCCCCCGTATGGCCGGGTTTCTGACATATATGTTCGGTAGAGACTATCTTGAGTCACACCCCGTGAGCGCCATACTTACAGGGGCCTACTTTGAGGGCGTCCTGCTTTCGGGGTTCTCGGCTCTTATGATACCCGCTCTCTTGGGGTTTGCCCAGCCTCTTATGGTATCCCTGGCCGCTGCTCTTATTCCAGCTATTGTATTTGCCGCTCTTCATACGGAAGTGTTTTTTGACATACGGGGGAGCCCCGAGAAAGTATGGGGGCGTTCCCTTGGAGAGTCGCTTACAATTCTTACCCCGATATTCATACTGGGATATTTAATGAGCGCGCTGCCCCTTTCTCTTATGTTTCTTTTTTTCCAGCCATCCCAGGGTTTCGCTGCCGGAGCCATAATAGCTACCGTCTCGCATGTTCTCTATAACCTGTGGGCCCAGTATGGCAGTATCAGCCTTCCCCTGGCGCGTATTTCGTATGGCCGGGTAATTGAATATTTCCTTGAATATGCTCTCTTTCCGCTCTCAGTTATGCTGAAGAGACCTTCACCCCGCGGGGTTCAGGATCTGACTGAGAATATTGAGGTGAAAAATTTAAAACAAGACTTAGTAATAGCGGGATTTTATGAAGAGCAGGGTCAGGAGATAACTCAGAGAGATGTAGAGTATTTCAGAGGCAGGGGTTTAAATACGGTGGGTGAAGTAAGGGAATTGATACAGGGGATAGGAAAGAAGACCGGCCCGGCTTTCCTGAGATATTTTATGCGTGGAATTATTGGCGGAATGTACGGAGCAGGACTTGGAACTATTGCGTCCTGGGCTTTTCCAATATTATTTCCTGTCTTATCAATGCCTTTTTCAATGCTAATCCCGATTATGGCAGGAATGGTCGGGTTTCTTGGAATTATACCTCCGAGGCTGCGGATGCTGACGCCCGGCGCGAATGAGTATGCTATGCAGCTCTATTTAAGACCTATATATGGTATTACAGACAGAATTCTTGGTGCTCTTGGGAAAAGTGACCCCATAACACCTAACGATTTATTTAGGAGTGCGATAATACGAGAACATATTGACGCAAAATATGGGCGCAGGCCTGCAGCTCAGGATGTAATTACCTATATAGAGGCGGGGTTCAAAACAGTGGGAGATATAGAGGATTATATTACTAAAGAATCTGCGCTAAAAGATATAGAGAAAAAGGATATTGCCAAAATTAAAGGGATAGCTGATAAAGAACTTCTTGAAAGACTTAAGCGCGAGAGGGATAAAACAGAAGAAAAAATATTCACTGACACCGAAGAGTTATTAAAGTATTTTTCACCGCTTTTAGTTACAGAAGATACTGAAGAACAGCAGAAAATTAAGGAGTTTTTCCCGGAAATTTACGGATATCTATATCCTGCTGAGATGCATCTTAATTATGACCTTGAGCAGGCACTGCCTGGCAGGGAAAAGAATCTTACATTTGTAAACCATATTTTTGATCGGGGTTTTGGGAGAAAGATATTAGGATTAGAGCAAGGAGATATAAAGATATTCCAGGAAGAAACTTCCTTATCCGAGAGTTCCTTTAACCGTGCACTCCGGAAATTTAATGGGTTAGAGCAGGCAGGCCTTCTTCCTTATTTTCGTATCGCATTTCTTTATCACGATATTTCGAAAGGAGGAGTTGCTGAGCAGCGTTCGTCTTGGTCAAAGATTAAAGGCATTGATATGCTTATCGCCAATGAGGCAGCCAGTTTAATCCTGAAGAATTTTGCGGTTCCGGGTTCAGATCGTACCGGGCTTTTTGAAAATATTGAATTTCTCAGGGAAAATCCGGATTCTGAGTTGTTGAATGAGTTTTTTTACAGGCTTATTGCATTGCGGGGTTTTCCAGGGCAGTGGATACGCGGGGAAGTAACATATGATGTATTTCAGGGTTTTACTGACTGGGTAAGAGATAATTTCAAGGAATTAAAAGAAGTATTTGCTCCTGAGGCTGAAGATGAATTAGCCAGCCAGCGGATCGCCGATATAGTGTATCTTTTTAATTTTATAGATACCGCTGCAGTGAGAGAAGGCCTTATGACCGACGAGTTAAATAAGAAATTCCTAAGATTCTTTGAAGATTTTAAAGAGGTCATCACTCCGGACAGAGGCCAATTTTCTGTAGATTGGCAGGATATTTTTAACAGGAGCTGGGAGAATCTGTCAGATATTGGGGCTAAGCGCAGTTATTTAAAGGATCGCCTTGGGCGGTTTAGAACAGAGAGGAGAAAATTAGGCGAAGATCCGGAAGAACTTAACCGGGTAATTGACTTTATGGATGAGAAAGTTATAGACGAATTGGTAAATGTTCTTGAGAACTTCCAGGGTTGGCATATAGAATCAGCCACCTCCGGACTTACACCTGCAACCCAGATAAAACTCATTGTTTTAGGTATTGTCCTTGCAGAGCACAGGGGTGTGGATGCTTCCAGCGTTTTTCACATAAATTTCTTTAATCTAATGAAGGTTCTGGCTACAGGCAGGCAGCAGTATAACCATTATAAACTAAGAATTGTTGAAGCATTTCTTAGAAAATTTTCATTTGAAGATATTTTATTTGACCAGGAAACATTAAAGATCTTTGATAAAAAAGAATTAATAGAAGAAGTTAGCCCTTTAATAGCATTGGATATGGAGATCGATGGAGACAAAGCTATTTCCTTTGACTTCAATTTAACAGAAGAGGCCCAGAGCTTACTAAGTTTGGTTGCGAAATATGAGATGCAAAATTCAGTGAAGTTTCATCAGGCGCTAAAACTGCTTCTAGATATTTATGGGTTAAGGAAGGACGAGTTTGACCGTGTGAGCAACGAGATGCTCTATTTGGAGACTATGGAGGCAGGCAGGAATGATAAGTCCAGGTTAGCAGGATATGCGAAAGGACCCACTGTTGTAGACATAGGGCCGGCTGGAGGAGCTATACTGGGTATACTTGAGAATAATAAGGATAAACAGAATATAGAACGGATAGTAGGTGTGGATATTTCAGAAGAAGCTCTTAATGATTTAAAACAGATGAAAAGAAAAAAGGGCTGGAGCAGTGTGGAATTAGTAAAAGGAGATGCCTATGAGTTGGGAGAAGTTTTAGATAATGCCGGCATTTCATCTCCTGATACTATAATATTCAGTTCAGTGCTTCATGAAATCTACAGTTATATAGAAATAGATGGGCAAAAGTTTAATATTGAGTCAGTAAAGGACTTATTAAAGGAATCTTTGCGTGTGCTTGCACCTGACGGCAGGATTCTGCTTCGTGATGGCGTCACACCGGAAGACGGCGATGAATTCCAGATTATGGAACTGTATGGAGAAGAGAATAAGGAAATTTTTGATAGTTATGTAAATAACTTTGAAGGCAGAGTGATTGAATATGAAGTTATTTCAGAGGATAAAGAAAATAATACATGGCGCATTCGTATTCTCCGCAAAGATGCTATGGAGTTTTTATATACACTGACTTGGGGACCTGAAAGTTTCCCCTATGAAGTAAGAGAACAATATGGAGTTTTAACCCGGAAAGAATATGTAAAACTTTTCCATGATTTGGCAGAAGAACTGGGAGTTCAAATTAATGAGGTGTCTCTTCCTGAAGAAGAGCAAAGTTACTTACAGCAGGGGTATTATAATAACCTGATTAAAGCAGGTAAAGCGAAACTTTTTGATCTGGATGGTAAAGAAGTTTCCTTACCCCCGAGTAATATGATGATTGTAATTGAGAAATCGGAAGCAGTTGAAGAACCTGCTGGCGAAGAGCAGTTTAGGGTAACTCCTCCATACGCCGGTTCTACGGAAGGAAAGGTCAATGAGGCTATACTTGATGCGTACAGTAGCTGGAGTTCAGGGGATATAACGGCAGAAGCGGCCGCCCGCCTGGTATTAACGGCCATCCTTAATATGTCAGCAGACGAACCCGATTACATAGTAAACCTTGAAACAGCCATAGGGCTCTTGAGAGAAGCCGGCAGTGAATTTGGCACTTCCCGTCAGGTGCTGGAAGAATACCTTAAAAGGAAAGACCACGGCGGGTTAAGGGATGCCCTTAGCGCGCTCCTGGAAACCGCCGCCGAAACCCGTCCGGATGCTGTGAGCGCAACCGGGATAAGGGACCTCGCCCATTCTGAGCGTCTCTCCTTAAGGGAGGCAAGGTACCTGGAGACCCTTGCCCGCAGTCTCCCTGCCGGAAAAAGGGTCGGGATAGAGCGATTTCTTGAATCAGAGAAGGGGTTTGCCTCTCTCCTTGAGAGCGATCTTGGTGATATAGCCGCGGATCTCGGAATAGAAAACATAAAACCCGGCAGAGGTTCATCTTACAGCGACGGTATCCTGACCCTTGAGAGGGGGCTCCTTAATAAACTGGGGCTTATGAGCCTTAATATGGAAGATAAGGCCCTTATCAGGCTCATAATCGGAGCCAAACTCGCCTACGAGAAGGCCTCGGATGCTGCCGCCGGGGATAAGCGCCTGCTGACCAGCCTCTATCTTTCAGAACTTGAGGATATCTCAATGAACCTGGAGGGCCTTGAGAGCGGTA
>SLGR01000169.1 GCA_007136585.1 Candidatus Sumerlaeota bacterium
GTTTCTACTCATGGACGTTTCACCTTAAAATCCCCTTAAATAGATTTACAGTCCCCGGCGGTACGGGTTTCCGGGTTTGCTCCGTCCTTCGGACGAAACCCCTCAGAGCCGGAGGGGAGAATGAGGAAAACCGCGCAGGAGGGGCTGACTCAGTATTTTCTTCCTTTTTTGCGAGCCTGCCCTCATAAGACGTTTTACTTGAAAAAATAACCTGTCTTCATATACCAGAGAACAAGATCAAGCGCGTCCAGGGGCACCCCTATATCCCGGGAGTACTCCCTCATCCGATCTTCTATCTCCGCGTATCTTTTCCCTGTAAGGCCGAGTTCGGCGGAGGAGATGACACCGTTGCCGGCAAGGCCTCTCAGTATGTGACGGTCAAGTATGGCTATATCTTCGCCGCGCCCTATATTCCTCAAAAAATGACTGGCTTCTTTAAGTCCGATCCCTTTTACCAGGCAGCAGAGTTCCGACCTGAGAGCGATCGTATCGGGTTCCGCGGTTAACTCTTTTATAACCCGGGTTCCTCCGGGGCCGAAGATACGGGAGGCCCCGCATATATACCCTGCCTTGTTATTGGGAAACCGGACCCCGGAAAGACAAGCCCTTATCCTCCGCCTATCCGTAGAGAAAAGAAGACCCCTCTCCCTTATCCTTCTTACGGCCTCATCGGCAGCAATGGCCCGGGACTGAGGGGTCAGTATACAGAATAGAAGTTCCGCAAAAATATCCTCCCTTGAGGATCCGCCTTTTTCGCTGAACCCGTCCAGTATTTCCCGTATACGCCCCCGGTGTTTCCTGTAAACAGAAATAACCTCCTGTTTTTTCCAGCTCATAAAGGACGGACCTTAACAGCCCTCATGGGTCTTGCGGGGCAGGCGCTGCTGCAGGCCCCGCACCCTATACAGCTCTCCCGGATGATCTCGGGTCCCCTGAACCCGGATCCCTCCTCGCCGGTATCTACACCACGTATAGCCCTCCCGGGAACCGGACAGTTCTCAAGGCAGATAAGGCACGGGCCTATCCCCTGCCAGGGGATACATTTCTTCCTGTCTACAACGGCTAACCCGATAACAGTCCTCTGTTTTTTTTCAAGAGAAAGCCGGGGAACAGCTCCCGTGGGGCAGACCCCTCCGCATCTGGCGCAGCGGTAAGCGCAGGGTCCGATCTCCGGAACAAGGTGCGGGGTCCAGATCCCGGCGGCTCCGGATTCCAGAAAAACCGGCTGCAGCCCGTTTGTCGGACAAGCCCTCATACAGTTACCGCACCTTATGCAAAGGCCCGTGAATTTTTCCTCCCCGGGCGCCCCGGGCGGCCTTATGACCGCGCGGGCATCCTGAACGCCTTTCCTTCCCGTCACCGCCATAGCTGCCGCGGCAAAACCCGATAAAGCCGCGTACCTGAGAAAATCCCTCCTGTCTATACCTACACCGGAATAAGCCGGTATTGCGGCTCCAAACCCGAACCTTACTTCTGTAACCCTGCAGTTGTATACGCAGTCCATGCAGAGTACGCATTCGGTTTTCCTTGTGGAACCGTCCTTTAAAATAGCTCCCATCCGGCATCCGGAGGCGCAGACTCCGCACCCGGAGCACTTTTCAACCCTGCGTGAAAACGGCGAAAAAGCCCCCGCGGAGGCCAGCATCCCTCCCAGCGGGCAGAGACTACGGCACCAGAAACGTTTTGCAGAGAGAGTGAGGATGATTATAACCGCCCACGGTATAAGTATTATAAACGAACCGGCAAAAACCTGACGCGCCGCTCCTCCGAGAGCTCCGAACACAGCGTTTCTCAGAGCTATAAAAGCCCCGCTGTACCCCGAAAGCGAGAGGAGCCGCCCGGTAAGACCGTCAGCCAGAGACGCCGCAAGCGGGAAGAGGTTCAGTGAAAAAAACCGGGCTGCAACGGTTACAGGGTCCGCCGTAAAGACATACCGGGATCCGGCTGCGGCCCCCAGTATGAACGCCGCAAAGAGCGCGTATTTCAGGTACCTCATCCGGGGAGGGAAAAACTCTCTCTTTATCAGCCTTGAACGCAGAACCCCCGCGGCGTCTATCATACTCCCCATAGGACATATCCAACCGCAGAAAAACCGCCCGAGAAGAACTGATAAAACAAGGAAAACTAGTGCGGGGATCAGAATCCAAACCCAGGTTCCGGAAGAAAGAGCGGCGGAAGCGGATGTAAAAGGATTAATAGCGAAAAAAATCCGGGAGATAGGGGTGCCGGCTGCAACAGTCAGAGAGATCAGCAAGGTAAAACCCGCAAAAAATACCAGCTGCGAGAAACGCCTTATTTTTACGGCTTTCCTATCGGACATCCCTATTTAAGTTTGCCGGGAGACAAAGATAAGGCTGCTTTATTAGACAGGCCTTTATCTCAGCCCGGAGGGGCACCCCCCCGAAGGGCAGCATGAGGCGCACGAGGGCGACGGAGTTCCCGCAGGACAGTCAGAAGTGCGCCCTGAGCCTTTACCTACACTGAAAACAGAGAACTGTCTACTCAGGTTACTGCCAGAGCAGGAGGGGCATTTCAACTCATCCTCCCGGGAGGTATCGAGTAAAAGTTCCTCAAAACCCCTCCCGCATCCGCCGCACCGGTAGCTGTATATCGGCACTTAAAGGTGCTCCTCGAGTTTCTGAGATATCGCGTCCTTTGAAACCGCCCCGACAAGTTTATCGGCAGGCTCACCGTTTTTAAAAAC
>SLGR01000120.1 GCA_007136585.1 Candidatus Sumerlaeota bacterium
ATAAAAGAAAAGAGGAGAATTTAGAATGAGCGGAGGTTATAAATTATCATACCTGGACAACTTAGAGTCCGAGAGTATCTATATAATGAGGGAAGTGGCGGCGGAGTTTGAGAAACCCGTCCTGCTTTATTCCGTGGGAAAAGACTCAAGCGTTCTCCTTCGCCTTGCCCGGAAGGCCTTTTATCCGGGTAAGATACCCTTTCCGCTGCTTCACGTGGATACCTCCTACAAGTTTACGGAAATGATTGAGTTCAGGGATAATCTAGCAGAAAGAGAGGGACTAAACCTTATAGTGCACCGCAGTGAAAACTATATAGAAAAAGGGATGCATCCCTCCGGTTACGGAAGGGACAAATGCTGCAAGTTCTTAAAGACCCAGGCCCTCCTGGACGCCCTCTCGGAAGGAGAGTTTGACGCCGCCATAGGCGGAGCCAGGAGGGAAGAAGAGAAATCCCGGGCCAAGGAGAGGATCTTCTCATTCCGGGACAGGTTCGGGGCCTGGGACCCCAGGAACCAGCGCCCGGAGCTCTGGAGCCTCTTCAACACGAACGTGGACCCCGGGGAGTCCGTAAGGGTCTTCCCCCTATCAAACTGGACAGAGCTTGATATATGGAACTACATAAAGCGGGAAGAGATAGAGATCGTTCCCCTCTATTATTCCAAAAAACGAAAAATAATAAGAAGGGACGGGCTTATACTCCTTGCCGATGAGTTTAATGAACCTGAAGAAGGCGAGAAGGTCGAAGAAGAAATGGTCAGGTTCAGGACCTTGGGCTGCTCTCCCTGCTCGGGGGCGGTAGAGTCGGATGCGGCAGACCTTGACGGTATAATAGAAGAAGTGGGGGCCGCCTTGAAATCGGAGAGGGAGAACAGGGCTATAGACCACGAGTCGGAAGGGTCAATGGAGACCAAGAAAAAGGAAGGGTATTTCTGATGCCTGCGGAAAAAGATCTTTTAAGGTTTGTTACGGCCGGCAGCATAGATGACGGAAAGTCCACCCTGATAGGACGGCTTCTTTACGAGTCCAAAGGCATATACAAAGACCAGCTCTCATCCATAGAGGAGGCTGCCGCGAGAAAGGGCGAGAAGGATGCGGATCTCTCACTCCTTGTGGACGGTCTTAAGTCCGAGAGGGAGCAGGGGATTACGATAGACGTGGCCTACCGTTATTTCTCCACCTCAAGGAGAAAGTTCATCATAGCCGACTCTCCCGGTCATATCCAGTACACGAGGAATATGGTTACGGCGGCATCCACCGCGGACCTTGCCGTCATACTGATTGATGCCAGGAAAGGGGTTCTTGAGCAGACAAAAAGACACTCCTTCATTGTCACGCTGCTTGATATACCCCATATACTTGTCCTTGTAAACAAGATGGACCTTGTTGATTACTCTCAGGAGGTCTTTGAGAAGATAAAGGAAGATTACCTTGAGTTCTCTTCCCGTCTTAAGATTCACGACCTGCAGGTTATGCCCATATCCGCCCTTAAGGGGGATATGGTAACCTCCCGGGGCGGGAATATGGAGTGGTACGAGGGAAGGACTTTTCTCAGGTACCTTGAGAATGTGAATATAATATCCGACAGGAACCTGATAGATTTCCGGTTTCCCGTCCAGACAGTCATCCGCCCGGACCTTGATTTCAGGGGTTACGCCGGAAGGATAGAATCCGGGGTCATATCAAGAGGAAACGATATAGCTGTACTGCCTTCTGGCAGGAAAAGCAGGGTGAAATCCATAGTTACCTATGAGGGTGAAGTTGAGCAGGCTTTTGCCCCTCAATCGGTTATCCTTACACTGGAGGACGAGATAGATATAAGCAGGGGGGATATGCTTATAAGGCAGAGGAACGTCCCCGATCTTGCGGACGAATTTGAGGCCGAGGTCTGCTGGATGGACGAGGTACCTATGAAAGAAGGGGGAAGGTACCTGCTTAAGCATACTACAAACACCGTTCCGGCCATAGTAAAGGAGATGAGGTACAGGATAGACATAAACACCCTGCACAGGAAAGAGGAGAAACAGCTGGGGTTAAATGATATCGGCAGGGTTATAATAAAGACACAGCGCCCCGTGATGTACGACCCTTACGAGAGAAACCGGGCAACCGGCTCCTTTGTATTGATAGACGAACTCTCCAACGCAACCTCCGGGGCGGGGATAATATGGTACCCGTCAGGCAAACTGCCTGAGCCGGATAATACAGTGTGACGGACTAAAGTTGTGGGGAATTATATTTGAAACATTAAGGGTAATACTATAGAATTTAAGTTGAGAGATAAGTAAATTTAAAAGGAGAAACATAAAAATGACTGAATTATTGATGAAATCACAAATTGTAAAAGATAAAGACATTTGCGGAGGCCAGCCAAGAATTAAAGGCACACGCATAAAAGTTCAGCATATTGCCCTGGAATTTGAGTATTTAGGTTGGTCTCCGGATAGAATATGCGATGAACATCCGGGATTGAAATTGTCCGACGTACATGCAGGGATTGCTTATTATTATGAGAATAAAAAGGAAATTGATAAAAAAATTCAACAGGACAAGAACTTCGCAAGTAAGCTTGAAAAGGTGAAATAATGCCTATTTCGCTGCTATGCGATGAGCACATCCCTTTATCGATTGTCAGAGGTTTATGCCGAAGAGGAATAAATGCTGTCAGCATTAAGAAACTGGATTTACTTTCCGAAGAAGATA
>SLGR01000144.1 GCA_007136585.1 Candidatus Sumerlaeota bacterium
AGCGCGGTACTTTAAAATAGTAATGATAACATATGCCGTAATAATGCTTCCGCTCACTTATATGGCGATCAGGATGCAGATTATCACAAGCAGGGTTGTGGAGGAGGAGGAAGAACTCCTCCCTATGGTAAAGCTTATGAGAGTGAATGAGGATGATTTTTCTGATAACCTCTCTGTTATAGGTACAGTCAAGGGCGCTGCGGAGGTCAGTCTCAAGTTTGAGATAAGCGGCAGGATCCGCTCAATCAACTTCCGCGAGGGTCAGAACGTGAGTAAGGGGGCTGTCATAGCCTCGCTGGATCCTGAGGATGTTGTCACAAGACTTGAACATGCCAGGGCAAAACTGGCCTCGGTCCAGTCCCAGTACCAGGCAGCTCGCGAGCAGTATAATGTGTACCAGGATCTCTACAGGATGGGAGCTATAATCAGGGCAAAGCTCAGGGAAATGGAGCAGCGAATAAGAAGCCACGAGGCTGAAGTTCAGCGGGCTCGTTCTGAACTCAGAATGGCTGAATCCGAGCTCTCAAAGACGGTCATTACGTCTCCCTCGGAAGGAATAATGGGAACCAGGTTTGCGGATCCGGGAGATTTTGTAACCCCTCATGATGAGATCGGGACCTTTCTTGAAGTTGAAAACGTTTATGTAGAAGCTGGTATCATTGAAAGAGAGATAGAAAGGATCAGGGAGGGGCAGGAAGTTGATATTACTTTTGACGCCTATCCGGACCAGGTATTCTCAGGAATAGTGGATAACGTCGCCCGGATGGTGCGAGGTGAGACAAGGACCCTTCCGATACAGATAAAGATAGAAAACCCGGATTTAAAGCTTTTTTCGGGTATGCTTGCCAGCTGCGAGATTGTCCTTGACCACATTGAAGACGCTATAATGGTTCCGACAGACAGTATCATAGATCTCGGGGATATGGAGGTCATCCCTGTTGTGCGGATGGATTCAGACGAGACAGGAGAAGTAGAATTAAGAAAAATCCAGACCGGGTACATGAGATCCGACCTTACCCAGATACTTGACGGTCTCAGGTCCGGGGATTTAATTGTTAACGAGACTCAGGCCCCCCTGAGGGACCGTATGAGAGTGAGAGTTATTGAGGTAAGCGAAAACAAGGTAAACTGAGTTATTTATGATTGATAAAATCCTTTCCCGGCCGGTTACGATAGTAATGTGCACCCTTGCCGTAGTAGTAATCGGGTTTATTGCTCTGGTAAACCTTCCGCTGGAGCTTATGCCTTCCGCCACTTTTGGAGAGATATCAATAATATATGAGATAAGGGGCGGGGTTCCGCCCGATAAAATAGAGAACTTTGTGGTAAAACACGTTGAGGATGCCGTGGGAGATATTGACAACCTTCGGGATATACTCTCCATATCCAAAGAGGGGCGCGCGATTATAGTCCTTCAGTTCGCACCCGGATCGGATATGGATGCGGCCTCCATTGATGTCAGGGAAAGGATCGCTCAGATAAGAGACCGGCTTCCCAGTGAGGTTGAAAGACCTATTATCGCCCATTACCAGCAGGACGATGTGCCTATATTCGTGCTTGGGGTAACCGATCCTGAAAAGACCGCCGAAGAGATAAGAGAGATCGTTGATGATACGGTTACAAGGCGGATAGAAAGGATTCCCGGTGTAGCAAACGTTGATGTTTTCGGCGGCCGCGAAAGAAAGATAATGATAGAGGTTATGCCTAACCGGCTGGTAGCTTTCAACCTCTCCATGGCGGATGTTATAAACGCATTAAACAGGGCAAACGTTTCGGCTGTTGCTGGAGAAACCCAGGAACTGGAGGAGGATTATCAGATAATCGCCACCGGAAGGTTTGACAGTGTTGATGATATAGCAAATATGGGGATTGCCGTAACAGAAAGGGGCAGCATTGTAAGGCTCACGGATATCGCCTTAATTGAGGACTCGTTTCTGGACCCCGACAGCCTCTCCCGCCTGAACCTTCAGAGCAACGTAGCTATGTATATCCAGAAGGAAACCCTTGCCAGGACCGTAACGGTTGCCAACGCTATTTTAGAAGAACTGGAGCTGATTAGAGAGGAGGTTCCAGAAGGGATGATGTTCAGCGTCCTGAAGAATGACGCCGAGTTCATCCAGGATGCCCTTGACGCTATGCAGATATCTCTTATTCTGGGGGCTTTTCTGGCTGCCGGGGTACTGATTATTTTTCTGAAGAACATCCTCCTGACACTGATTATATTCATATCAATCCCGGTTTCGGTCCTGCTGGCTATGACCCTGCTGTACTTTAATAATGTTACATTGAACGTAATGACGCTCGGCGGCCTGGCCCTGGGTGTGGGGATGCTGCTTGATAACTCTATCGTTGTCATAGAAAATATATACAGGTGCTACAGGGAAAAGGGGTCCATAAGGGAATCTGTGGGAAGCGGGGTTTCCGAGGTTTTTCTTCCGATTATGGCCGGTACTGTCACCACTATTATCGTTTTTCTTCCGATAATATTTTTAAGCGCCACATTGAGGAGGCTACAGGGCGATATGGCGCTTGCCATAATGTTTTCACTGCTGGCCTCGCTTTTTGCCTCACTGACACTGGTTCCTTTTCTTTACCTGAACCTGGGGGCGAAACCGGCGGGCGGAGCCCGGGTTTCCGGTTTATACGGAGTTTACCAGAGCTGTATCAATCGGGTCCTGGGGTTCCGTCTTTATTTTACGGGCGGGGTAGTGGTTCTTTTTGCTGCATCAATGATAATTTTCAGCAATATAAGCATGAACCTCTTTGAGACCCAGGAGGAGAATAAATTTACTGTGCACGTTGAGCTTCCCACGGGGGCCAACCTTGACTCCTCCGATGAAAAGGTGCAGCTTGTGGAAAATATTCTGAACGATCTTCCTGAAGTAAAGACTATCTCCACAAGGATAGAGAAGTGGTCTTCAAGGCTTTATGTGACCCTAACGGATTACCGGCTCAGGAGAAGGTCCAAGGAAGAGATTATGGAGTACCTGAGGCCTAAATTCGAGGATATACAGCCCGCTTTCATATATTTCCAGGAAGCCCAGGAGATGGCGCAGAGCGAGGTTTTTATTGAACTTTACGGGTATAACTATGATATCCTGCGGGAACTTGCGATGGAAGTGGGGGGGCGGATGAGGGCCGTGGAGGGGCTTGAGGATGTAAAGATAAGGATGAGAGAGGGGCGTCCGGTAAAAGCAATAGTGCCCGACAGGAGACTTGCGAAACTGGCAGGGCTTTCAATATCGGATATTTCACAGAACATGCATGCTCGTCTGAGAGGGCTTATAGCTACGAGGTTTCATGAAGAGGCCCGGGAGATAGAGGTTATAGTAAAGCAGCATTCTCCTACCATATCCGAGTTTGAACAGATGTACAGGGCCCTTCTTATGTCTCCCTACAGGTATTACGTTCAGTTAAACCAGCTGGCCGAGTTCGTTGATACGGAGGGGCCCTCCGAGATATGGCGCAAGAACAAGCAGAGGATGGTGCAGGTTTCGGCTACAAGAAGCAGAATATCCCTTGAGAGGGCGGTGGAGCGTATCCGGGAGAACCTGCGGGATATGCATTTCCCGGACAGGTACTTTTACAGTGTCGGGGGTGATTATGAAACAATGGTTGAGAGCCGCAGGGAACTATTCGGGGCCCTTATCCTGACTATCATACTAGTGTACCTCGTGCTTGGTTCAATGTTTGAGTCTTATTTCCAGCCGTTTATAATAATGGTGGCGGTTCCAATGTCTTTCATCGGGGTGGTAGCGGCGCTTCTGTTATCAAAAAGCACTATCTCTGTCGGTGTAATAATGGGGGTAATTATGCTTGCCGGTATTGTTGTCAATAACTCCATTATGCTTGTGGACCGCATTAACTCTCTCAGGACCCATATGACAGTAAAAGAGGCGGTTATGACCGGGGCGAACCAGAGACTCCGGCCAATAATCATGACTACAATAACCACTATACTGGGGCTTGTGCCTCTGGCTCTTGCGGGAGGCGAGGGGAGCGGGCTCTGGCGTCCCCTGTCTCTTACAGTCATAGGAGGGCTTCTGAGTTCCACGTTCCTGGTTCTTTTCGGGGTGCCCTGCATATACCTGCTCCTTGAGGATATAAAATCGGCCCTTAAGAAAATGACTGAAAGGTTTGTATGAAAGGTGAGACGGAAATGAGTATTAAATCGGCGGAAAAGCCATGAAAATAACGGAACTTGCGGTAAAAAGACCCGTAACAACCATAATGTTTTTCGTCGGGTTGATAATAATGGGAGCCATATCAATTTACCGGACCCCAAGGGAGCTTCTTCCTTCTATGAGCTACCCCCAGGTTACGGTTGTGACAAGGTACGAACAGGCCTCTCCCGCAGAAATAGAGAGACAGGTTACACGGGTCCTTGAAGAGGCCGTCGGAACGGTGGGAAGGATCAGGCACCTGAGTTCAATATCCCGCGAAGGGCTCTCCCTGATAATGGCCGAGTTTATGTGGGGAACAGATATGAACGTGGCCTCAATGGACGTGAGAGAGAAAATTGACCTTGTTAAGGAGAGGCTTCCCCGTGAAGCCAGAGAACCCATAGTAATACGGTTCAACCCTTTTGAGCTTCCGGTGCTTACACTCACCATGTCCCGTACTGACCACAGAACTGATGCTGAGTCTCTCTATAAAATGAAGGAGACAGCAGACGAGATAATTAAAGGGAACCTTGAGAAAATTGAAGGGGTTGCCGCGGTTGAGGTCAAGGGGGGCAGGGAACGCGAGATACTTGTTGAGGTTGACCAGAGACGCATACAGGCTGCCGACATATCTCTGCTGGAGATAATACACGTAATACAGAACGCCAACCTGACGTATCCTGCCGGAACTATCGATCACGGTTTTTTTGAGTACCTGGTAAAGACCGACGGAGAATACCGCGACCTTAATGATATACGGTCAACCCCTTTGAAAGTTCAGCATTTTATGGAAGAGGAAAGAGCAAGGTACCAGAGGGAACGGGAAGCCCCCAAGGGGCTGCTTCTCTTATCCGATGTGGCTACTGTGGAAGATACCTTCAAGGAAAGAAGAGGGATGCTCAGGTATAACGGCAGAGAGGCCATAGCTATTGACATAAAAAGGCAGTCCGGCTCAAACGTGGTTAGGGTGGTCAGGGATATAAGGAGGGAGCTGGCGCAGATTGAGGACCAGATACCTGACGATTACCGGCTGGAGATCGTATACGACCAGTCGGAGTATGTGGAAAACTCAATACGGGGTATAGGATCTTCGGCCGTTGTGGGGAGCGTGCTTGCCTTTATGGTGCTTTTTTTCTTTCTAAGAAGCCTCAAGAGCTCTGCTATCGTGGCAACCGCCATACCAGTATCCCTGGCGGTAACCTTCATATTTATTTACTTTAATGATATTTCACTTAATATGATGTCTCTCGGCGGACTTGCCCTGGGGGTGGGTATGCTTGTTGACAGCTCCATAGTTGTGCTTGAAAATATATTCCGCTATAACCAGGAAAACCCCGGCCGGGGCCCTTTAAACGCCATTTCCGGAACCCAGGACGTCACGGGTGCGATAATGTCATCAACCCTGACTACTATTACCGTTTTCTTTCCTTTTGTATTTATAGCCGGGGTGGCTGGCCAGCTTTTCAAGGAACTGGCCTTTACCGTTACTTTCTCTCTTATAGCCTCTCTTCTTGTAGCCGTTACTCTCATACCCCGTATGTCTTCCAGGGTGGTCGTAAAAGAAAACACCGAACCTCCCTGGTCTCTTAAGCTCAGGAATATCTACAGCGGCTGGCTCAAGGGTTTTTTATTGAATTCAAAAGGATATTTCATACTTGTAGGAGCGGTTTTCCTGCTTAGTATGGTTTATATTATAAGATTTTCCGGCCAGGAGTTTATCCCCCGTGTGGGAGCCAACCAGTTCATAATGAACCTGGAGCTTCCTTACGGGACAAGGCTTGAAAGAACAGAACAGGTTGTGAGCCGTATTGAGGAAATATTAAACGATATTGACGAAGTGACCAGTATTACTGCCGGAATAGGCGCCGCGGAAGCCGGCGCGGGTACAGCCGAGGCCTACTCGCTGATGGGTACGCACGAGGCCGAAATTACAGTGGGTATCAGTGTTAGGTCGGTAAGGCATATGGATAATATCCTGGGAAGGATAAGAAGTAGGGTGGATAGAGAGGTCTCAGATGCAGAGGTTGAGTATGTAACGCAGGCCAGTGTCATTGGGGGGGCCCTGGCCTCCGATGCTCCCATAACGGTTGATGTCAGGGGACAGGATATTGACGGAATAGTCAGCGCCTCCAATGAGCTTGTGGAGGCCCTTGAGAGAATCCCTTTCATATACGGCGTAAGGAGTTCTTTCAGAGGGTACAGGCCCGAGTTCAGGGTTGTTGTGAACCGGGACAGAGCTTCCCTGTATAATATCTCCGCTCAGAACATAACCCTTACAGCCCAGACCGCACTTCAGGGGTATGTTCCGACAAGTCTGCGGCAGGAGGATGAGGAGGTGGATATCCGTGTCCGCCTTGCTGATCCCGAGCGGAGCCTGAGTTCAAGAAGCGGCGGGGGCGGAACCCGGAGTCTGGCGGCAGGTAACCCAAGCCGGGGAAGTATAGATACAGACAGGATTGGAAGGATTTTGATCAGGTCACCGCTTGATCACGATATTCTGCTTAACCAGGTTGCTTCATTTGAGGAGGATGCTGTCTCACCCGAGATAATGAGAAAAGAAGGTGAACGGACGGTCTCTGTTACGGCCAGTTACAGTGATGTGAGTTTTGCCCGGGCTATCCGTGCGGTGGAGGGCGCAGTGGAAAGAATTCAGAGACAGCACAGCGGTTTTGTTATTGATATAACAGGTGACAGGCAGCAGATGCAGGAATCTTTCCAGTCACTGGTATTTGTGATAATACTCTCTATACTTTTTGTGTATATGATTATGGCTTCGCAGTTTGAATCCCTCTGGCAGCCTTTTATAGTCATATTTACCCTGCCTCTTTCTTTCATAGGTGTAGCTTTCATACTTCTGGTAACCGGGACTCAGCTTAGCGTCATTGTTCTTCTGGGTATAATAATGCTGGGCGGTATAGTTGTTAACAATGGAATTGTTCTTATAAGTCATTACAACCTGGTGGAGCAGTCCAGTATTATGACTCTGGATACGATTATAGATGCTTCCGTAACCAGGCTGCGTCCTGTTCTGATGACAGCTGTGACAACAATACTGGGCCTTATACCCATGGCTGTAGCCGGAGGCGAGGGGTCGGAGTTCCGAGCCCCGCTTGCCATTACGGTCATAGGCGGCCTCCTGGTATCAACCTTTCTTACGCTTTTTGTCGTGCCGGCGGTATACCATTACGGAAGAAGGTATATTACGAAAACCCAGAATTTTCTGAAGAACGCCGGCTGGTGAGGGCGTCGTATTGATAAAATCCGTAGAAATAATTAAAATACTTCCTATTATGAAAAAAATAGTTTATTTTACGCCCCTGCTTATCTTACTCTCATATTCACCCGCTTTTGCGACCCTCGGGCGTTTCAGGGATATAGCTCTGGAGAACCGCAAAGAGGTTGAGATTTCAGAAAGACAGGTTGAACTGACCAGGTGGCGCTCCCTTAACGCTGCCAGGAACCTCGGACCCTACCTTACCCTTGAGTATAAATCCACCGAAGGTGAAACTATTGATGACCCGTACAGGGCCGAGTCATACGGCCTCAGGTTTGAGCAGTCCATATTTCACGGAGGCGGAAAACTATATACTTACAGAAGGGAAAGGACGGCACACAGGGTTTCCCGGGAATCGCGCAGGAGAGTGGAGGAGGATATAAAATTCGAGGTGGCGGAGGCTTACTACCGGGTAATAATGAATATGAGTATGCTGGATAGCTACCGGAGGCTCCTGGAACAGGTGGAAAAGGAGTACTCTCTTGCCCGCAGGCAGTATGACAGGGAGATAAAAACCGAGCTTGATTACCGGGAGATAGCTAACCTCAGGGAAAGTATTCTTGTGAATAAGGAGATTGTGAAGGACAACCTTAAAGTCTCCAGGAGAACCCTGAGGAATATATGCGGAGTTGACGAGATCCCGGATATAGATGAGACGGGGTTGGAAGTAACTTTTACCCGGGATATTCTGCCTTACACGCTCCAGGATTGCTTTGAGACAGCCCTGGAATATAAACCGGAAATCAGGATAGCCGAGCTCCTTGTCGACCAGTCTGATTATGATTTAAGAGCATCCAAGGCCGCAAACGTGCCCGGGGTTACCCTTGAAGGGTTTGCCGGAAGAAGCGGCGAAGCTTATGTCGATCAGGACCTTGTGCTGGCGGATCAATGGTCTGTTTTTCTTAACCTGAACTGGGCTTTCTGGGGAAATACTTTCAATTACAAGTACGGAGAGAGCAGGACTTCTCCCTCCGAGATACTTGATGTCTCCGTGAGGACCGAGACATCGGAACATACGGTTCAGTTTTCGCTCCTGGACGGTATCGGCAGGGTCTACTCAGACAGAGAGAAAGAAATAACTATGATCCAGGCTGAAAACGACCTTCGCCGCACAAGGGATGAAGTCTTAAGGGAAGTAAAGCGGAATTATCAGATGCTTAGCAGGGTAATGGAGCTTATTGAGGTCGACAGGAAGCGTTTGGAAGTGGCCAGAGGCAGAGCCGAAGTGATTAACAAAAGAAGGTTGCTGGGAGAGGCTACTATACGGGAGGTGATGGACGCGCATCACAATATGGCGGGAGTCAGGAACAGTATGTATGAGAATATCTATAACTTGTTCACGGCTGCTGCCGGGCTGAATAAGAGCTGCGGACGGACGCTTATACCCCTTGAGGCGCTAAGGTAGTTAATAACCGTTAAGGAGAGAAACTTATGAACATAGGCATAGTAATTCCGTCGGAAACTTATTTATTCTCTCCCTGGGAGTATAATTATTATTTTACCGAACTCTTAAGAGGGGTCATAGCCGCCGCCAGCCTGTTTGACTGTAATATAAGCATATTTCACAGGGGGTTTCAGAGAGAGAAAGATTACCTGGAGCTTTCCGGGGATATTGAATTTGACGGACTGGTTGTCCTGGCCCCTGTTCTGCAGGAAAAGGGGGTAAGAGAGCTAAAGGAAATAAATAAGCCCGTTATACTGATTAACAGCCGGCACGAGGGGTTTAATTATGTTGATGTGGATAACAGAAAGGGCGCGCTCCAGGCCCTGGAATATCTTTTTGAGATGGGACACAGGGATATCGCCTTCATAACCGGTAAGATAGAGACTGTTAACGCCAGGGAAAGGCTTGACGGTTACAAGAGCTTTATGGAGGAAAAAAGCTGCTTTCTCCAGGATTACGTAAAATACGGTGATTTTTCCAAAGATTCCGGGTATAACGAAATGCTTGGGCTGCTTGAGCTGGAGAAATGTCCTACCGCGGTTTTCTGCGCAAATGACCTTATGGCTCTCGGCGCGATAAGGGCGGTAAGGGAGAAGAACCTGGATGTTCCGGAGGATATATCCGTTATAGGGTTTGACGACCTGGTTATATCGGAATATTTTACTCCCCCGCTTACAAGCGTCCGCCAGCCGCTTTTTCATATTGGAAAGGAAGCCCTGATTACTCTCATAGGGATAGTCAATGGGGAGAAACCCCAGCCTCAGAAAATAGAGATAGAGACCCGCCTGATAAAAAGGGAATCCGTTTCCCGGTTGACCCGGCAGCAGGAGGAGGAGGGATGAAAAAGGGTTCTTATATCCCCGATGATAAGATCGTAAACCCTCCCTCCCCGGATTTGGTTTACAAGGAAGTAAAGAGAAATTTTACTTTCAGCTATCCGCAAAAGGAATTTAAACCGGTAAAAAAGATTTTTAATGACTTTAAGGCGCTTTTTTCCGGGAAATACCCCGGGTACAGGGCCTGCGATACACCGTACCACGATATAAAACACTCCTCCGATGTTTTTCTTGCTGCCTCAAGGATTGTTGACGGGTATAACCTGGAAAACCCCAAGCATATTCTTCCTTCACGTAAAGTTATCATATTATACGCCGCTTCTTTATTCCACGACAGCGGTTTCATACCAAAAACCGATGACAGGGCTTCAAGCGGCGCTGAGAACCTTTCGGTTCATGAAGAAAGAAGCCAGGATTTCACAGAGAGCTATATGCTTGAGAACGGATTCACTGATGAAGAGGCTCTGCTTGCGTGCACCCTTATTGAGTGCACAAATCTTTTCAGAAAAATTTCTGACCTGGAGTTTAATTCCGATACTGACCGGATGCTTGGATGTATAATGGGAACTGCGGACCTGATAGGGCAGATGGCTTCAAGGACCTACCTTGAACGCCTGCCCAGTCTTTACCAGGAGTTCAGCCAGGCTGAGATGCCGGTATATTTTTCTGAGGTCGACCTTGTTCAGAGGACCGGGGATTTTTACGAAACGGTTGTAAAAAAGAGACTCCAGGAAGAATTCAGGGGCGTTATGCGGTATACAAAGAAACATTTCAGAGAACGCCGCAATATATTTGAGGATATATACAAGGTTTCAATTGAGAACCAGATAGATTATATACAGAAAATAGTAAAAGAGTATCCGGATACCTACAAAGAAAAACTCAGGCGTACTGAGTCCTGACTTAAAATGAGGCTCGCCCTTGCCCAGCTGAACCCTACTGTAGGGGATA